>CAZZEC010000219.1:0-8045 GCA_964652565.1 uncultured Bacteroidia bacterium | reverse complement strand
ACTGTCAACAGCTATTTATTTTGTACTTTCCTGGAAAACTCGATTGCAAATTAGCTATTATCTCCCCAGTTTCTTTCATTGTAGTGGGTTGGTGCCATGTCCAATAATTGGATAGTCCTATGATATCAAAATCCGTTCTTATTCTTGGTTTAACCCTTTCAGGGTTTCTGAAACTCCGAAGGAGTTAAACCCAGAATAGCCGTGGTATTCCACCCAGTACCCATCCTGGAGGGATTGAACACATTGAGTAATGGCATATTTAAATATGTCCATTCACTCACTTACTTATGATAAAGATTCATATATGGATTCAATTTAAGCTGTTTTTAACAGCTTTTCATATGTGAATGCATTTATCACATTTCTTCGTGTGTAAAATCCATAACAACAAAAAACTCCGTGGAATGCTTGTAATGACAAACCCCTATACTATAGCAAGTTAATAGACTGTATTAATATTGAAATGCATTAATCATTATAAAAATGATTGATATTGTACATTTTTTTAACTAGTATTAAAGAAAAGCACCGTAATTTTATCAATTTTATAAAAATGCACAACAGAAGATCATTTCTCAAAGCTAGTGGGGTTTTGGGACTAAGTGGCCTGGCTGGATTATCTGGCTGTTCGCCTGGGAAAATGGCCATGCAATATGCTGATGAAAGATATCAGGCATACCTCTACAAAATGAAATTCCCAAAGGCCAAGGTGTCTTTGGATAGGGTCATAAAGGAAACTGTGGGTTTGCGTCCTTTTCGTACACATGGACCAAGAGTTGAAAAGGAGATTCTCGGCTCAAAAACAATCATTCATAACTACGGTCATGGGGGAAGTGGATGGTCGCTTTCCTGGGGTACCAGCTCACTTGCAACAGAGCTGGCGGCATCTACGGGTTATAAGAAATTTGCCGTATTAGGTTGTGGAGTTATGGGGATAACTACGGCTACGCTCCTGCAGGAGCGAGGATATGAAGTAAGTATTTATACTAAAGCACTGCATCCGGATATCACCTCAAGCAAAGCAACTGGTACCTGGTCTCCAGCCCATGCACTGATAGATGATGAACACATTACAGATGAATTTGTAGCATTTTGGGAAAAAGCTTGTCAGACTTCCTTTACACGATATCAGAATTTGTTAGGGCTAAATGAGATTGCACAATGGGTAGATACTTATAGGTTAAGCGACAGACCTTCTACCCAACCTGGATCATCAGCAAGAAGAACTTTTCATATACCGGGATTGGAACCTGATGCTCAGGTTTTAACTGAATCTGAACATCCATTTGGGTCTCCATATGTGATCAACCAATCCAAAATGATCTTTAATATTCCTTCATATTTGCAGGCACACATGAATCGCTTTATAGCCTTTGGGGGTGATATTCATATCCGGGAAATACAAACACTGGAGGATATAGATGCACTACCAGAGCAGTGTGTGATGAATTGTATGGGTTTGGGTTCAAAAGCTGTATTTAATGATGATAAATTAATGCCTATATCGGGTCAGTTAGCTTTTCTTATCCCTGACCCCAATATCAACTACATGTTGATGGGACCTCAAGCATATTGGATTCCGAGAAAGGATGGATTAGTGCTGGGAGGGACACATAAGAGAGGAAGTTGGGATACAACACCTGACCCGGATGCAACTGCCAGGATTGTAGCTAATATAAAAAATGTGATGGATGAAATGAGTATCTGATGGCTGATTTCATCCAAAATGAAACATATAAAATTGATAGTACGCGTTCCAGACAGTATCGGGAATCTCGAGAGGTGGATAATGTCCAGAATCGATAAGAGATTGTTCACAATGTGAATCGGGGAAATAATATTTCCATGTAGTAGCAAGCTGAGGATCAATCATCGGATCTTCAACAGCAAGAAATAATCCAAGTGGAATATTTGCCCTTTGCATAGCATTAATCCAGGTATCTCTCAGGTGCTTTCGTTCTCTTATGTATTGAATCACTTTTGGCACGCTTTTATGACCGTTGTTTGTCTGTAGGAGTAGCCAATATTCAAGCATTTCACGATCTGTTGGGAGGTGTTTCTGAGAGAAGGTCTTTTTGAAATTGCGAATAAAGGCATTTCTGGGGGTTGGGATAATACTTGTCAGGAGACTTCCCAGGGGACTTGTAAGAAATCTTTGCATAAGTGTAGTATGTGCATGCTCTGGGAAAATCCCCCCGTTTATGAAGTAAGCAGACTGAAGTGTTAATTCGCCTTTGGTGTGATTCTGAATGAGTGCTTGAGCTACAGAACAACCGTATGCATGTGCCAGGATATGGACGGGTTCATGAGATATTTCAGATAGGAGTGATTGAGTAATAGATGCGAGTTTGGGAATAGAATAAGTGTAATTTAGAGGTTTATCTGAAAAACCTGATCCCGGTAAATCAGGGGCTATAATTGTGAAATTCCTGGTAAGATGATGCCACATCTTGTGCCATCCCCATGAAGCAGTGGGGTAGGCGTGTAACAGCAATAAAAGGGGACCATTTCCCTGGTACTGATAAAAAATCTCGAGCCCTTGTACGTGTATTTTTTTTCCTGATGATAGCCATTCTTTAAGTTCCATCTTGTATAATCATTGGGTAGTATCTAATTTACATATGGCGATCCTGGGTTCACAAACTGATCCAAGTATAAGCTGTTGCTGATGATACAAAGCTACGCTAACCCCGGAAATGGAATGACCATCATGTCTCCATTTCCATTCCCATGCTGTTGATTTTGGAGTAGGAGTAAGTCTTATTACTCCCGAAGGTGAAGTATATGTGGGAGTTTTTAGCAAACGATTGACCGCGAGTAAATTGGGTTGAACAGCAATCCAGAGATGACCTTCTGGACCTATTGAGATATTATCAAGACCTGAAAATAAATGAATAGTTTGTTCTAAGTGTAAGCTGTTCTTGTTATCACGTCGAAAATAACGAACATTCCCTCCAATTGTCTCAGTGACAAAGATGAGAGATTCTTTGGAATGGATATTAATTCCATTAGGGAATTCCAGGTCTTCAGCAACAATACGACTCTCTTTATTATCATACAGGATCACATTTCCCGTCTTATTCCTCATAAATATATCCCAGCCTCTTATCATGGGATCTCGCGATCGTCCATCATTCACCAGGTAAAATGCATCAGGACTGATAGCAACTAAATCATTGGCTGATACAATCTCAGGATCAGAAATCGTGCGAATGTGTGAGAGGTGCTGTTCACCAGTAATGATAAATACTTCTACACACTCTGTTTGTGTATCTATATGATTGATGACAAATAACCAGAGTATGCTATCTTCTCTGTATAGGCTCATTCCATGTGGGTGAAAAATTACTGGTAGCGATCCGGAAAGTTCTGTGTAATGATGGACATCATCCGGGGAAATGCTCCACACTTTACCTTGTACATGTTCCAAGCTATCCTGCGCCCATCTGTCAAAACTGATACCATAAATAAAACCCGTTGATTGATCAAGTTCCATATCCTCTGGGCCAGGAAAAAAAGGGAAAATGGACGATGTGTACGGGAATAATTCTTCATGCTGATAAAAGGTTCCTATCCTGTTCAGAATAGAAAAAATGTGTGCAGAAATTCCCATAAGGAATATACCCAGGATGAAAAGCGTAGCACGTGTCTTAATCCAGTTTAACATATGACTGTTTGATAAGCCATTCACCTGCCTCTTGAATTGCTCGTCGCACAGGTGTCTGAGGCATTCCCAACTCTTGTACAGCTTTACTGCAATCAAACACTAGGTTAGCCTTTGTCAGTCTGACACCTTCTAATGAGGCAATAGGCATTTTGTGAGTAAAATTAGCAATTTGTTCAGCAACTCTTCCCGTCAATTCTGCTAGCCAATAAGGAATCTTTCTATTAGGTACTTTTGTGTGAAATATATCCCGAATGATTTGTAGTATTTCACTGAGATACAAGTTTTCATTACCCAGTATATATCTATCTCCAGGAGTCCCTTTTTGGGCTGCTAAAATGTGAGCTACAGCAATATCGTCAACATGTGCAAAATTTAGCTTGCATTCCAAATAAGCTGGTGTATTTCCCTTCATAAAATCTCCGATCATTTTATTGGGAGCAGTAAGATGGGGATCATCAGGACCTATAGGCCCTGTAGGATATACAATAATCACCGGCATACCTTCAAGGGCCGCTTCACGAACTGCAAGATCTGCGAGCAATTTTGATCTGGTATAAGGGCCGGGCATCTCTTCAAGTGTTGGAAAGGGGCTGCTTTCATCGATCAGTGTTTGGTCGTTGTCATTATAGCCTCTGAGGATAGATTCTGTAGAAGTATGAACAAACTTTTGAACAGAAGCTTTTCTAGCTGCATCAAGTACTTTTAGTGTCCCTTGATAATTGATACGATGAAATGCTGAAGGGTCCGAAGCCCATAAGTGTGGACTTCCTGCAAGATGGTACACATGTGTAACCCCTTTCATTGCCTTGTATAGGAGTTCTGTATCTGTAATAGAACCGTGGAAATAGGTAATATCCTCATGAAGTGTTGGGGGGGGAGGGGATATGTCAAGTATCCTTATGCTGGTACCACGGGATAATAAGTGTTTAACAATGTATCCACCAATAAATCCAGCCCCTCCTGTAACCAGTGAAATCTCTGGTGAAGTCATGTGAGATTTAAATTCATATAAAATTGTTTATAAAAACACTCAAAATAAATTATCATTGGATGTCAGACACATGTCTGAGCTATCATAGATAAACCTTAGATTTGTACTATGCATAAGACTTCTAAGCAGAAAGTACAATCACTTTCTCCTCAATCTAACAAAAATATTACTCACCCACTCTTTGGTGCCAATACTTCTACACTTTTATCTCTGTTTTGGCATAATCGTCCGCTATCAAGTACTTATTTTCCCCAATTGGGATTGGCATTAATGGCTTCTATTGCTAGATGGCCTATCACGCAGATAGAGAGGCTTTATACCGAGTTTCGTGTCAAACCGATTCAATTAACACCTCCCATTTTCATTGTTGGGCACTGGCGAAGTGGCACAACACATCTTGCCAATATCATGAGCCAATCTCCACAATTTGGGTACGTATCTCCTATCGCCTCTGGATTACCATGGGAACTATTGACAATTGGCCGAGCCTTTCGTCCTTTACTAGAAAAAAGTATCCCCAAAGATAGACTGATCGATCGTGTTCCGGTAACTCCCCACTCACCACAGGAAGACGAATTTGGTATGGCCAATATGTATCCAATTTCATTTTTACATGGACTGTATTTTCCTCAGAATTTAGAAAAGTATATTCAACAAGGGATTTTTTGGGATAATATGACTGAGCAGCAAATTCGCAGATGGCATTCCACATTTCTTACCTATCTCAAAAAAGTATTTTTGTACGAAGGAAAAAAACAGCTAATTATCAGGAATCCGGTGTATACAGCCAGAATGAACACTATAGTATCACTCATACCTGAAGCAAAATTTATACATATATATCGAAATCCCTATAGAGTCTTTGTCTCCATGCAGAATTATTATCGAAAGTTATTACCTGCGTTAGCTCTTGAAAAGGATGTAGATATAGATATTGACAGTTTAATATTTCAAACCTATTCACGTATGATGGAGGTTTATGAGCAGGATGCTAAACATATGGAAGACCATCAATTGATCAATATTCAATATGAGGATCTAGATCAAAACCCTTTACAAGTATTACATAAGGTCTATGAGCAACTCAATATATCTGGCTTTGAGGCTGATTACAAACATTTTGAAAGGTATTTAGCTTCCATTCACAGCTATACAAAGAATTCCTATGCCTTGGATGAAGAAATAGCTAAACAAGTACAGTTGCATTGGGGTACCTATATTGAAAAATGGGGATATGTGTAATACCAGATGTTGTGTAATTCTCAGTCTATTATGAGAAAATTATTGCTATCATTGTTTTCAGCGTTCTTCCCCACAGATATTTTGAGTAGAAAATATCCTGTATCTATCAAGGGAGTAATACTTTTGGGGGGAAAGGTAGTTTTGTTGAAAAATGTACGCAATGAATGGGAACTACCAGGAGGGAAATTAGATCCCGATGAAACTCCGGAACAGTGCGTGGAGAGGGAGGTACAGGAAGAGCTTGGTATAACGGTGAAAAGTGAGAAATTAATTGATGTTTGGGTATACGATATAGAACAAAAAATCAAAGTAGTGATTGTTACCTATTTCTGTATTCATGAACATCTTACTGCAAAAGATATTAAGATCAGTTTTGAGCATAAAGCAGTAGGGCTTTTTACTCGGGAAGAATTGGAGGGGTTAGATTTACCAGAAGGGTATAGAGAATCTATAAATAAAGCATTTCTTTTACAGGCTAGTAAGCACTAAGTAGTGATCCTACAAAATATGCCCTTGGAAATGGCGAAAATTGCACACGCTGAGGGATTTAAGCTGTTATCAACCAGGAAAAGTCATCAAAAGTAAATCCCACAAGCGTTTTCCTCTGCACTTTCCCATTTCCATTATACCATTTTCCGCTGATAAAATGAGAGATAATAAAAGTATAAATAAAGATAATTATGTCTAAGTACTTAAGTAGTAAGACATATTTATTTGTAGTTAACACTTTTTAAAAATGTATCCTATGCTTCTTAAAGTGCATTTTCATGGAATAATACTATTATCTAAATATGTCGATTTACTCAAATAATCCGACAATATTGTATATACATTTCCAGATGTCATACAGTACAAATCAGAATCCCCCTGCAGAGGCGGATTGCGCATAGGAGAGGGGGACGTAAGGGGGTGATCATGTAGCTGAAACAATATATGTATTGTCTTCATTTTTGACTCACCCACCTACACCTCCCTCTCCATCAACACAAGCAGCCCCGCAGGGAGGAAGTTATAATATATATAATTATGTCTAAGTACTTACTTTCGCCTAAATTATTAGATTTAGTAATACTTCAACTCATTTAAGTCTGGTAAAATATTCCATAGAGGTCAACTCCGGGCCTCCTCCTCGGTTCCCACTTCCAGATGCCACATATATTCTGTTGTTGTGTAATATAGCTCCTGTGCCATGTCTTCCCTGTATCATAGGAGCTAGTGTTTGCCACGTGTTTGTCTCGATGTGTAAGGCTTCTGTTTCTCGATGTGCATGTTCATGTGCAGGAGATTCTCCACCCATGACGATAATTTCTTTACCCGTAAGAACAGCATAATTACCTGCCCGGGCTGTAGGAAGAGGGTTGGGCAGTACAGTCCAACTTTGTGATTTGATATTATATACATCGACAGCGGTTTCTGTTCCACCAAAGGGAATTCCTTCGGTACTAGTTCTTCTACCACCCAAAAGATAGATATTGCCCTTAGCTTCTATAGCCTGAAAATGGTCTCTTGCTCTGGGAGCATCGGGAAGTTGCTGCCAGGTCTTCTTTTTGAGATCATACACATCTAGCCATTGCTTGTGATCTCCTCTATGTCCATCTTTTATGCCACAAATGAAATAGAGTTTCTGTTTGTGAAGGACGATACCAGCGGCTCCCCTGTTTCTGTTTTCCGGAATCTGAGGGCCAGTTTCCCAACGATCCTCTTTAGGGTAATAGATGAGTATATTAGGAATCGGAGTTTCTCCAGGGTACTTCCCTGTTAATGCACCAAGCACATATATATTTCCCTTCCAAACGATGGGTTGAAAATGGTGGATTTCAATGGGAGGAGTCGAACCCGAGGTCCATGTGTTTGATATTGGATCATAGATATTTACGGGTTTCATACCTCTTCCTCCGATCAAATAAAACTTACCTCCAGCTTCAACAAAAGCAGCCTCATGTCTGGCAACAGGAGTACTTTGGTCTGAGGTTGCTATGGTTTGCCAATTGCCAGTTTGCGCCCAAGTATCTATTGAGGAAAGTAAGAATAATAATAAGAGAAAAGATTTGATAGCTTTCATAAGTATTTAAAGTCAGTAGGTGCGAGATCAGGGCAAACGCACTAAAATCATTAACAGCTGCTAGTCAGTAGCTTAAGTTGATT
>CAZZEC010000218.1:0-8055 GCA_964652565.1 uncultured Bacteroidia bacterium | reverse complement strand
GAGAGAGAAGGTCGAAGAATCCGATACGTATTTGCATCGGTGGGAGTAGAGGGATAGAGGGATGATCATAGAACTAAGACAACATATATTTATTGTCTTCTTATTCTTATTCACCCACCTACACCGTACACAAACAGCCCTGCAGGGAGGGAATTGGAGAATGTATTTAATATTGTCTAATTACTTAACTAACACTGAATTATCTATAAATATTGGTGCGTTAGCACCGGGTTAGGGTATTTGACATACTTCCTTTCTATTTTAATCATTATCTTTACATAAAACTCAATTCCTATGTATCCTTCAGGGGAATCCACACATCTCAATACGTACTTCCATCTCACCACCTTGTTTTATTGTCTTTATCTGTGCCTGGGGTTATCAGGGTGCAGTTCCGATGAGTCTGCTTCACAAAATACTGCTGCAAAAGTACCTGCAAATGAACAAGTGCCAGATACTGATGCAAGCCCGGGTGATAGTCTCATTTTATTTTTCGGAAACAGCCTAACAGCTGGATATGGACTAGAAATTACGCAGGCATTTCCAGCACTTATACAAGAAAAAATTGACTCCCTGGGATTGAACTATGAAGTTAGAAACAGTGGGCTAAGCGGTGAAACATCTGCTGGAGGAAATAGTCGAATCGACTTTGTATTAAGCACTCTCAAACAACCACTTGCAGTATTTGTACTAGAATTAGGAGCAAATGACGGACTTCGAGGACTAAAAGTTGACGAAACCATTGAAAATCTCCAATCAATTATTGATAAAGTTGAGACGTCGTATCCCAATGCCAAGATATTACTATGTGGTATGGAGGCACCGCCTAATTTGGGGGATAACTTTACCTCAGCATTTCGAGAAATGTATCCCACGCTTGCCCGTAACAATGCACTCACCCTGATGCCATTCCTGCTAGAAGGAGTTGCAGGAGAACCAGCGTTAAATCTCCCAGATGGCATACATCCAACGTCTGAAGGACATGAGATTGTCGCAGATAATCTATGGGAATATCTAAAGCCACTACTCAATTCAACTTCGTGAATATTGAGTAGATTAGGGTAATCTTTTTAATAAACCTTTGAATTGCCCCCAGAAAAGTTTCTGGGCAAACGTCCAGAATTTTCCCATGAAAGGCTTCACGTAACTATCTACCTGACAGTTAACCTTAGTACCTCCCTCTGGAAGTGATTCCAACCAAAACTGTAAGCGCGTAGGTCGAATCCATCTTTGGGTAATGGCATAACTCCCATATACATATTGTAAATCTCTATAATGGGGAGCATCTATTTCCGTCAGGACACCAGCAAAATTTAAAAACGGACCATGGTGTACGTTGAACACACCTACCGTAAAATTAGCTGGGATGTGTTGAGGATCCGGAGAGACGAATTCTACTCTGTAGGGCCATATTTGACCTTTGGTAAAAGTTTCTGTTGTATTTAACCATTTCCATACTTCTTCTCTTTCACCTGGTACTTCGACAGTAAAACTGAATGTATGATTATTAAATTCTTTGGGTTTGGGATTCAGAGGTATTTGATGATAATTTACTGGTGTTGTCATGAATAGAATTAAAGGTGATTCACAGCAACAAAACCCTTGAATGACCTTTAATGTTGGTGAGATTACTACTAAATTCTATTATCTTGTATAAAAAATGGTCATGCGAGAACCCGCATTTCTCAAACAAAATAAAGACAAATGGCTACAGTATGAATCTGAATTATCAGAGGATACGCCTGATCCAAGCGCAGATCGCTTAGCGGAGTTATATGTACAACTGACAGATGATCTCGCCTATGCACGTACATTTTACCCTCGAAGTAAAATCATCAAGTATCTAAATGGCTTAGCCAGTAGGGTTCATTTAATCATATACCATAATAAGAAGGAAAAGAAAAAGCGATTGGGTTCTTTTTGGACGCATGAGCTTCCTATCATCAATTGGGAAGCTAGACGCTTTTATTTCTATTCCTTTTTGATATTTACCTTATCATTTCTCATTGGGCTCATTTCTTCCATCCAGGACCAAGACTTTGTCAGAATGATCCTTGGTGATCAATATGTAAATATGACCATTGAAAATATAAGAAAAGGTGATCCTTTGGGAGTATATCGATCCATGCCAGAATGGGAAATGTTTTTTGTCATAGCCTTCAATAATCTGCTGGTCATGCTTCAGATTTATGCTATGGGTATTACCTTCTCTATTGGTACCATTATCGGTTTTCCTGGATGGGTTTCCGGTATTTTTCAAAACGGTGTCATGGTAGGTGCTTTTTTAGGATTTTTTCATCAATTCAATCTTTTTTGGGAGGCGATCCCTATTGTATACATCCATGGCACCCTAGAATTATCTGCACTTGTACTAGGAGGGGGTGCTGGGCTCATGCTTGGAAACAGCTTATTATTTCCCAAAACCTATACGCGTTTACAATCCTTAAGACGCGCTGCCCCCAAAAGTTTGAAAATGATGATTGGTTTAGTTCCCATTATTATTATGGCGGCATTTTTTGAAGCCTTTCTCACGAGGCTTACAGAGATGCCTCTTTTCTTGAAACTTCTCATCATCTTTTTTTCTCTATCATTAATTTTAGGATATTATATCCTTTATCCCTACTATTTAGTACATAGACAGCAACATATGGTAAATCCCAATACGAGTGTCATTCATCAATAAATTTTCGATTATTTTCATATTATGGATAGTAATAAGTCATACTATGTCCTTTACTCAGGAAGTGAGGAATGACTCATTCACTGATGTATTCTCCCTGAATGTCAGGTCTTTTGATACAACTTTATTCAATCAGTTTCGTCAATCGGATGAATTTCAATACGACACTGCCCAACCTGCACCAACTCTATACCAACGATTGATGGATTGGCTCACCCAAGGAATGAGGAGAAACAATACACAAACGCAAAATTTTTGGCGCGTGTTGGGAATTGTAATTGCAGTTTTGGCGATTTTATTGCTCATTTTCACAATGTTAAATGTCAAGACATCCAGCATATTTGCCAAAAATTCCCATATTAATGCTTCCTGGAAAGAAAAGGATGAAGAAGAAATATTGGGGGCCCAGATCATAGACCAGATCAACGAAGCCATTTCAAAGGAGAACTACAGACTGGCTATCAGGTTGCAATACCTCAATATCATCAAAACATTATCTGAACGTGGATTCATTAAATGGCGACCTAATAAGACCAATAATGATTACATCAAAGAATTAGGAAAGACTGATTTTGTGACTTGGTTTAAAGAATTAGCAAGATATTATGAATTTGTTTGGTATGGGGACTTTCCCGTAGATGTAAAAACATATCATTCATTTAATGAATTATATAAAAATTATGAAGGGAAAATTAAAAATTATCCGTGAATAAGAGGAATCTCATATTTTATATCCTGGCTGGACTCGTTATTCTTGTCTCATTCTTACTTTCTTATGCAAATACTACTCGGGGAAAAAGTGTAGACTGGTCGGAATCTTACTCCATGTATGATAAAATACCCTTGGGGACATATATCCTGTTTACTAGCATGGAGACACTTTTTAATGATTCACCCACACGTGAAATGTATCAAACTCCATATGTGCACCTTATGGAAGATTCTTTAATTACAAGCACACATACAAGTTATATCTTTATTACATCATATTTTTCTCCAGACTATGCAAGTTGGGATGCATTATTAAACTACGTAAGCAACGGGAATCAAGTATTTATTGCTTCAGAATTATTTTCTTCATTTGTTCAAGATACGCTGGGATTTCTTACTGATAAGATATACTTATCTTTTGAAAATGATTCTATAACCTCACGTTTCTTAGACCCACAATTATCTTCTCATCAGGGGTACAATTTTTTCGATAAAAACCTTAATCACTATTTTCATTCTTATGACAGTACCAGGACAATTCCACTCGCTATCAACAATCAGGGAAATGTAAACTTAATTAACGTCGCCTGGGGAAAAGGTCATTTCACTATTTCATCAACTCCCAGGGTATTTTCCAATTTTCATCTACTCTATACTACCAAAATGGAAGATTTTGTAGCTACGAGTCTATCATATCTGTCATCTACGAACGAAATTTTCTGGGATGAATATTATAAGTTGCCTAGTATCAAACGGAGAGCCCAACAACAACATCCTTTGATGTTCATACAACGACAACCGTCATTGAAATGGGCATTTTGGATTTTGGTTGGTTCCGTTATACTGTATGTATTATTTGAGAGCAAACGAAAACAGCGAGTAATTCAAGTAATGAGTCCATTGCCTAACACCACCGTTGAGTTTGCAGAGACATTAGGTAGACTTTATTATCGGCAACAAAATCACAAGGATCTATTTAATAAAAAGGTACAAATACTGCTTGAACAAATAAGAAGCAGGTTTAATATATCTACCTCAAAATTGGACAACTCATTTATACATGCTTTGTCTTTAAAGAGTGGAATACCGATTGAAGAGATAAAAAACTTTACTGAGTATATAGTCCAATTAAATGACAAATCCTCCATTGATGAGTCAGAATTAATGCAGTTAAACTCATACATAGAAGAGTTCTATAGGAAGATAAGTTGAATCAATACCTAAGTTAATTCTAATACTTTTCTATCTAAGAAAAGTAGAAAACTCATATTCAACTCAGTGAGGAAGATTGTGCCTACCTATTTCAGCTGACTTCCTCGGGTTCTGTGAGTAATTGAGTTTTCATACAGGCGATGGCCTTGTACTCAAGCTGTAGAGTAATAAATGTGTTACAAAAAAAGATAATTGACCTCTAGGATTAAGAGTAATAAGCCCATAATACCCATCAAGCCTATATACCCATATAGATTCCAGAATGAAATAGTCCTTACCTCCTTTGAATTATGAGGATTGTAAATGACCTGTATGCTGTCACCTACTTTATAGGTTGACCTGCTAGAGCTAATAGGGCTAATGTATAATTGCTTCACATTATTCCTATCTTGATATTCAAAGACGGGGGTATACATCTTTTGTCCCTCATCCTTATATGAATCGATTCTTACTACTTCTGCTGTAGTCTTAATTCCATTTTTGACTAGCCTTAATACCTGAACTAGCTTTTTCAAAAATAATATAAGTAATGATAACCCAAGTATAAAAAGGGAAATATGTAACCATTGCATAAGAAGAATCTAACGTTCATTATTAGTCATAATCAAATCAATCGTTAAGAGAATAGTAGATTGTAACGAAAATACGTTGATATTTATATTATTCTGCCAATTCGTCTTATGCAGAAAGCTCATGTTCAACTCAAAGAGGGAGATAGTACCTACTTATTGGAGTTGAGTTCCTTGAGTAATCGAGCTTTCAAACGGGCGAGAGCCTTAAGTAGAACTAAACCACGTAACACCCCTTCTATCTGTTAGTGCTAGTCTCTAAGTGAGCTATCTCACCGGATATGTTGGCAGAACACATACCATAACTTTACGTTCAGATTACCTACTTCCCCACACTGGCGCAAAGTCAAGTTGACTGAATTTAAATGACTCTTTAGGAGGTCTGTAAGTAACAGTAACATCATTGAGTACGTCAAACTCATGTTTAATGATTGCAAAGACATCACTATGATCTTTGTAAGTAAGATCTATATCCATGGATCTGGCAACACCTGTCAAAAGAAGCCAGGAAGGAAGTACATCTAATATATGATCCAGGTTTCTCCAATGATCCACTGCTACTCCCGTTTTATCAAGCCTACCTTTGGGAAGACGCATCCACATATCAGGCGTCATTTGCTTGATTTGAACGGCCATTTTACTCACTTGAGGAATACCTTTTACATTGATATAAGTACCTTCAGATTCAATAGAGTTTGCAGCAGGAAGTAATACGCTGACTTCTTCATATACAGATAGGTCTTTGGTAGCGTGAACTACTGAAGTAACACCATGTAAACTTTCTAATTCTGAAAATACCCTGTCATTCTCCAACGAATACAAAAAGCCAACTTCTCCATCTGCAAGCATACTTTTTAGCTCGTCCAGTTCTAATGCTTTAAAACCAAGTAATTCACAGGAAGCGGCATTAGGCGTGCGATCATCCTGAATCAACCATCCATCTCCATGTCCTTCTTCTTTGTGAGGAACATAATATATATCTGAGATGCCCCATTCCTGAGCTATTTGCTTAAGTACAAAGTTGCTTTCCAAGGATGCATAAGCAGAACCCAAAATGAGGCTTTTACCTTCTCTACGCTGTATAAGTTCCGCAGCTTTTCTTACTCCTTCCTCAAAATTAATGGGTATTCCTCCTCTGAGCTGTACGCCAGACAATCTATCATCATTGTAGTGTCCAACATTCAGTCGATGAGCATCTGGCATCCAATAATCATTGATTTCCATATTCCTGCGGGGAGTGACCCGCATAACCTGATTATCTCTTATCCAAACATATGTATTAGTACCTGTACTATCATTCATATCAATAGCAGGTGCATAATACATCTCCCATATTCTTGCCTGAAAGCGGTGCTGCTTACTGGTAAGTGCTCCCACAGGGCAAAGATCAATTGTACACATTGAGTAGGAATCATCAAAGGTGATACCCGGAGGAGTGCCAGGATAATTTCTTTCCCCTCTGCCAATGATTGTCAATTGATTGGACCCGGAAATCTCTTCTGTAAACCTCGTACAACGCGTACAATTAATACATCTTTCTTCATCCAGCATTACATTGGGCCCCAGGTCTACACGCTTCCTCTTATGCCCTTTTTGATTTTCGAACCTAGATCCTTCGGGACCGTATTTATACGTCCAAATTTGCAGTGGACATTCCCCAGCCTGATCACATATCGGACAATCCAAAGGGTGATTAATCAACATATACTCCAACACACCCTTCTGATCTCTTACGATGGTCTCAGAAGACTCGTGCGTCTTAACTATCATACCATCAGCAAGTGGTGTATTACACGCCGTATTAGGTTTGCGCCCCCATCTTACTACGGGATTCCCTTGCTCATCGAATTGGTATTCCCCCGTTTCCCGATCTTTCATATGCATACCCACTTCGACAAGACACATCCGACAATTAGTAGGAATACTCATTGCTGGATGGTAACAGAAATAAGGTATTTCAACTCCTTGATCTAATGCAAACTGTAATAGATAGGGTTTACCTTCAAATTCGTATTCTTTTCCGTCAATTATTACTTTTGGCATTGCTGATGTTAATCTATTTGCTGAATTTCGGCTTAATTTAGAGATAAATTTAATGATTCTAAAAGAAATCTATTCATTGATTCATTTCTACCCTCCAGATAGCAAAAAACTTACTCTTAATTCATTATCCACAAGTCTTTTACTATAGAAAACACCTCATATTCCATTTAGTTCAAGGACAATTTTATTATTACAATTGCTTTTCTAAAAGGGCGAACGCACTAAATTTCATGAATAATTCATTATTAATTGATTACAATCAAAGTATGTATATATTGGATAAATGTAAGCTTCTAATTAGTAGCTGTTAATGATTTTAGTGCGTTTGCCCTGCTTTTTCTAACAATAACTAGAATATCTTTGAATTGTATACATTTGTAGTATGCATGTACACGTGATTTCCTTTGATATACCCTTTCCTCCCAATTATGGTGGAGTAATTGATGTATATTATAAAGTGAAAGCCTTAGCAGAAATAGGGGTACGTGTCCATTTACATTGTTTTCAATATGGAAGAGAAGCATCCGAAGACCTGAAATCGATCTGTGAAGCAGTGTACTACTATCCCAGAAAAGCTCCTGTTACTTCTTTACCTATTCGCATTCCACACATCATCAGTTCACGTAAATCAAAGACTCTACTAAACAGATTACAGGGTGATAGCTATCCCATTTTATTTGAAGGTATACATACTTGCTATTATTTGGATTACACCTTTTTAAAATACAGACATAAGGTAGTACGCATGCACAATATAGAATGGGAATACTATTATGAACTTGCTCAAAAGGAACGCTTATGGTCCAAAGAGCAATATTTACTCAGGGAATCACAGCTATT
>CAZZEC010000217.1:0-8062 GCA_964652565.1 uncultured Bacteroidia bacterium | reverse complement strand
AGCAAAATATCTTTACGTAGTATTCACGATAAAGAAATATCCCTACCCAATGAGTATACTTGTTAATAAAGATACTAAAGTAATTGTTCAAGGTTTTACAGGTAAAGAAGGTACCTTCCATGCACAGCAAATGCTGGAATATGGTACGAAAGTAGTAGGAGGAGTTACCCCTGGAAAAGGAGGAATGAAGCATTTAGATTTGCCCGTGTTTAACACGATGCGTGATGCTGTCTCTGAAACAGGTGCTAATACTTCTATTATTTTTGTTCCTCCTAGATTTGCTGCAGACGCAATTTTGGAAGCTGCTGACTCTGGCGTTGAGTTAGTGATTACAATTACTGAAGGTATACCCATAAAGGATATGATAGATGTAAAGAAGTACATCGATGATAGAGGGGTAAGAATGATTGGTCCCAACTGTCCAGGGGTGATTACACCTGGCGAGTGCAAGCTGGGAATCATGCCCGCTTTCATTCATCATCCTGGTACAATAGGTGTTGTAAGTCGTTCAGGAACACTGACTTACGAAACTGTAGACCAAGTAACTAAGGAAGGATTAGGGCAATCTACATGTGTGGGAATTGGTGGAGATCCTATTATAGGTTCTACACATTTAGATATTATTAAGTTATTTAACGAGGATCCCGATACAGAAGGTATCATCATGATCGGAGAAATCGGGGGATCAAATGAAGAAATAGCTGCAGAGTGGGTGAAGGACCATGTGAGTAAACCTGTGGTGGGATTTATAGCTGGTCAAACTGCACCTCCAGGAAGACGTATGGGTCATGCTGGAGCAATTATTTCTGGTGGACAGGGTACCGCAAAAGCCAAAATGGACGTGATGGAGTCCTGTGGTATCCACGTTGTCGAAACACCAGCTGACATAGGAGTTACCATGTCTAAAGCACTAAAGCAAATCGCTTAAGCTTTCTTCGAAAATTATATAGTACATTTTTTGAACTATTTATTTTCTTTTATTACCTTAGTACTATTGTATTAGGCGATGTCACTTACTACGACATAGTCTAATATTATTGCTCATTATATTCTGTTATCTCGTAAAAAAGAAATTTCAATATTTTTTTCTGTGTGTAACAGTTTTTGCGGGGTTAGGCATGGTAATTGCAAAATTCCAATGGAACAAAATTCTGGCCTATTGCATGTTTATATACTTAAAAGAACATTTTTTAAAAAGTTGTCTTTTGCTCTTGGTCTGCATGATGGCGGTCTCATGTAAAGATGATCAGGGAGGAGTATTGAATGAAATTAGTACTAATCCTTTTCATGCAGAATTTCTTAGCCAGGTTAATCGTATCCGTGCCGAAGGATGTACGTGTGGGAGAACCTATTTCCCTCCAGCCCCAGCGCTTACATGGAATACACTTCTCGAACAAGCTGCAAAGCGTCATTCAGAAGATATGTCCAGAAACGATCATTTTGATCACAAAGGGACTGATGGAAGTACGTTTACCAAACGTATTGAAGAGGCTGGTTACCGCTTCGAAGCAGCAGGTGAAAATATCGCCTACGGTTATGTGTCAATTATCTCTGTGATGACAGGATGGAAAAATAGTCCTGGCCATTGTAAAGTGATGATGGATCCAAATCTTACTGAAATGGGGGCCTCCAAGGTAAATGAGTATTGGACTCAGGTGTTGGCAAGGCCGCTAAGATAGTAAGACTGTAACACTACATAAGGTACAAGGCTACAAAACAGGTCAGAAACATTTCACCTGGTGCTTAGAAATCTGCCTTGTACCTTATTTTCTTCTCTTGCGTTCATGCTCTTTCAAGAATATCTTTCTCAATCTCAGCGACTCGGGTGTCACTTCTACATACTCATCTTCCTTTATGTATTCAAGCGCTTCTTCCAAACTAAATTTAACTGGTGGAGGCAGCTTCACTTTATCATCAGAACCCGCAGCACGTACATTTGATAGTTTTTTAGATTTAGTTACATTGATAACCAAATCATCAGGTCGATTGCTTTCTCCCAAAATCTGACCTTCATATACTTCTTCTTGGGGTGAGATAAAAAATGTTCCTCTATCTTGTAATTTATCTAAAGCATATGGAAAAGCTGCTCCATTATCACTAGAAATCAACGATCCTTGCTGTCGTTTTTCAATTTCTCCTTTAAACGGCTCAAATCGTAGAAAGCGATGAGCCATAATCGCCTCTCCAGCTGTTACTGTGAGTAATTCATTTCTCAGACCAATTAGTCCTCTGGATGGAATAGTAAAGTTTAGTATTGCACGCTCACCTCGTAACTCCATATTTTGCAATTCACCTCTGCGTTGGGTAACTCCATCGATAGCTTTACCAGATAAGTTCTCAGGTAAATCTATGGTCAAATCCTCGATAGGTTCGCATTTTACACCATCTATTTCCTTGATAATTACTATGGGCTGGCCCACTTGAAGTTCGTATCCTTCTCTACGCATCGTTTCAATGAGTACAGATAAGTGCAGCACCCCTCTACCATAAACTGTAAAGGCATCTGCCGAATCCGTAGGTTCTACCCGAAGGGCGAGGTTTCGTTCCAGCTCGTTTTCCAACCTTTCCCTAAGGTGTCTGGATGTAACGTACTTTCCCTCTTTTCCAAAAAAGGGAGAATCATTAATTGTGAACCTCATACTCATGGTAGGTTCATCTATCGTGATAGGAGGGAGGGCTTCTGGTTCCTCAGCATCTGCTACAGTATCCCCTATTTCAAAATCGTCCAACCCCACTAATGCGCAAATATCACCAGCTCCTACTTCTGCAACCTTTTGTTTTCCTAGGCCTTCAAACACAAAAAGCTCCTTGATACGTGTTTTTTTGGGTTCTCCTTCCCGTTTGATAAGTGTTACGGGCATATTTTCACCTAACCGACCCCTGAAAAGTCGACCAATGGCAATCCGACCCACATATTTAGAGAAATCTAAAGATGTAATCTGTAACTGAGGATTGCCTTCTCTTAGCTTTGGAGGCGGTACATGTGTTAATATTTGCTCAAAAAGGTATGAAACATCCTCTTGGGGTTCCTCCCATTTGGATCCCATCCATCCATTTTTTGCAGACCCATATACCGTTGGGAAGTCTAATTGTTCCTCTGTTGCATCCAGTTCAAACATCAAGTCAAATACAGCTTCATGTACTTCCTCAGGTCGGCAATTGGGCTTGTCTACCTTATTGATGACTACTATAGGCTTAAGACCCAGAGACAGGGCTTTGGAAAGAACGAATCTCGTTTGAGGCATAGGACCTTCAAAGGCATCCACCAAAAGTAATACACCATCTGCCATGTTGAGGACACGTTCTACCTCTCCCCCAAAGTCGGCGTGACCAGGGGTATCAATGATGTTGATTTTAGTGTCCTTGTATCTAACTGACACATTCTTAGAAAGAATAGTGATCCCTCTTTCCCGTTCCAGGTCGTTATTGTCCAGAATCAATTCTCCAGGAACCTCGTGATCCTTAAACAGTCTACCGTGAACAAGCATCTTGTCTACGAGGGTAGTCTTTCCGTGATCAACGTGGGCTATTATGGCTATATTGCGTAAATCTTGCATACAGTATTTGTACTCGTAAATATTACGAGCGCAAAAGTAGGAAAAGCCCGCCGGAAAGTAATGCATCCAACGGGTTTTTATTTAAGCTTTTCTAAAAAACCTTATTTTGAGGGATTATAAAGGTAATCTAAAGTGAGGTGTACAAAGGCTTTCATACCATTGACAAAGCCCGATTCGTCAATATAGAAATCTGGAGTGTGAAGAGGGGCTGCATCTGCTTCTGCTACATCACTAGGTCTTCCTCCCAGGAAAAAGAAAAACCCTGGTACTTCCTGGCTAAAAAACGAAAAATCCTCAGCACCCGTAACTGCGTCTCTCAAGAATACACGATCTTTTCCTATCGTTTGCTCCAGTACAGGAACGGATCTAGCGGTTAATTCAGGGTCATTATACGTAACAGGGTAGCCTCTAATAATTTCTACTTCTGCCTTCGCACCAGCACTTTCGGCAATTTTTGTAGCTGTAAGTTTTATTTTTTCGTGAATGAGGTCCTGCATGTCATTGTCTAAGGTTCTGATCGTACCTATCATACGCACCTCTTCGGGAATGATATTATTTCTGACTCCTCCCTGTATCATGCCTACAGTAACGACCGCTGGTTGTTGAATGAGTTTCATCTGACGGCTTACGATCGTCTGAAGTCCCATGATTATTTGGGCAGATACTACAATGGGATCAATCCCATCCCAGGGATAGGCACCATGTGTTTGGGAGCCTGTTACGGTGATTTCCAACCGATCTACAGCAGCCATAGTCCCTTCAGGCCTATATCCAATGTTACCTGCTTCAATTTTAGAATTGATATGGAGTCCAAGCATGATATCTATATCTGGGTTTTTCATCACACCTTCCTTTACCATTAACTCCGCGCCCCCTTCTTCTCCTTTGGGAGCCCCTTCTTCCGCTGGCTGGAATACAAACTTCACGGTTCCGGGAATGTCTTCTTTGATTTGAGAAAGAATACTTGCTACTCCCATCAAGATTGCCACATGGCTATCGTGTCCACAGGCATGCATGACGCCCGTCTCAATACCATTATATGTGGAGGTTGCTTTCGAAGCAAAGGGTACATCCACGCGCTCTGTTACCGGTAGTGCATCCATATCTGCTCTCAATCCTACGACAGGTCCAGGCTTCCCACCTTTAAGAATTCCGACTACACCTGTATGTGCTACCTTTGTCTGTACTTCCATCCCTAGCTCTTTTAAGTGATTGGCGACCATTTCTGCAGTTTGAAATTCTCGATTGGACAATTCAGGATGCTCGTGAAGATGTCTTCGCCACTGGATCACCTGATCCTCTAACTCAAGGGCAATTTGATCTGTTTTCGATAACAAAGCTTCAGATTGTGCAAATAGTGCAAACTCAATGCTGATAAAAAACAGGAATAATACACAACGTAGGTTCATAAATGATAAATTTATTCGGGGTAATTCAGTAATCGCAAAAACATGGATTTAGTACAACAGAAAATATATTACACATTTTCCTAAGCATCATATTAATAAATTTTTCACAAAGGGTCTAAATTACCGGGATTATATTCATAGTTTTACAACTATAAAAGGAGTAATTATATGTCAAAACCGAGGGTATCCTTTCAATTGTATTTTACTGAGGGCCAGAAAAAAGGGCAAAGTGTTGAAGTTATGGATGTAGATTTGGTACACTGGGAAGCATTGAAGGAACAGGTTATCAAACATTATGCAGAACGAGGTATTCTTACTTATATGAAAGAGGAGTTGCCCATTTATCTTAAGAGAGAATCATTTTTACAGACTGAAAATCAGATGCGTAAGGTAGATGAAAAAGTATTAAACGAAGATGCATACATCGCCTTGTTTTCTTTGGATATCTTTATACGCCAGTTGGAAGATCTGATGGATTCAGATATCCGTTTTCAGTTAATTGAATAAGAAATTGTTGTAAAAAAAGGGTAAGTTTGTCTGGGTATTATCAATAACAACAATACGGATCCTCTACCGATGATCCCATATTAGTAAAGTAGCGTAGATAGATATGGAAGAGAACAATTCTGATATACTTAGCCGTTTTAATATTTGGAAAGTCATATGGCCAGTGCTGATTGGGATATTGGTAACTGTAGGGTACATTATCTATAAGGATATAATTGCTGGAGATGGCGAAGTGAGAAAGGCTTTAGAAAGCATTACCTGGACGGGAAGAAGCTTTCTGTGGATAGGCCTGGGCTTTTTGATGATGTTTTTGAGAGATGCTGCCTATATCTGGAGAATGCGTATGATGACCAATAATACGTTGAGCTGGAGAAGCTGTTTTGATGTGACGTTGTTGTGGGAATTTTTTTCTGCTATGTCTCCTTCAGTTGTAGGGGGTTCTGCCTTTGCTGTATATATGCTCTATAAGGAAAAGGTAACTATGGGAAAAAGTACGGCTATTGTTTTTATCACGATATTCCTGGATGAAGTCTTTTACTTATTGATTCTACCGTTTGTGTTACTATTTATTGGTTTTGATCAAATATTTGAACCTATACGCAATCTGGGAGAGTATGCAGGAGACGGTCTGATAGGGGCATTTTGGATTGCATACTGTGCGATTTTTATCTATACTATTTTTCTCGCCTTAGCGCTCTTCATTCGTCCGGAAGGGACAAATAATGTAATCAAAAAGCTTTCCTTTACTCGCCTGTTCCGAAGATGGAAGCGAAGAGGGGTGAACCTGGCCAATGAATTATTGCTTTCTTCTCAGGAATTTAAGACCAAATCCTGGCGTTTCTGGCTATGGACTTGGATTGCAACAGTCATCGCCTGGATGGGAAGATATCTCGTATTGAATTGCGTGGTAGCGGCCTTCGCTGTTACTAGCATGAGCTTTGGAGATCACGTACTGGCTTTTGCGCGGGAGGCGGTAATGTTTATTGTCATGTTGGTATCTCCTACTCCTGGAGGATCTGGATTTGCCGAAGTGATGTTTACCAGCTTATTGGAAGATCTTACACCTGTGGGTTTGGGGATAGCATTGGCAGCGCTTTGGAGGCTTATTACCTATTATCCCTATCTCTTCATTGGATTTATCCTACTCCCAAGATGGACCCGGAGGATTTATGGGAAAGGCAAAAAAGAAACACCTGTGAGTGCAGATGCCTCTGCGGTTTCTCAGTAAAACATTCGAAAGGGTGTTAACAACTAACAAAAGAGGAGAATGGGAATGTTTTTACCTCTTCAGGCGAATTGGTTAAATCTGATGCCAAGGTGAAGATTTTTTTCTAGGGTACTTTTTATGCCATGCTTCGAACTTGGCTAATTCTTCATTAATTGTTTCAATAGAAAAGTAGGCTGGATCAAATTCGTCGCCTAGCCATTCGATCCAATCCTCATATTCAGGGTGAGAAGGCTTCTTGATCACATCCAATAATTCATTATAAGCGTATATACCTCCACAATCTTCTGGTGGACAGGCTCGTTTCCCGTCAATACAACGAAGGAAAAAGTCCGTAGATTCCTCCACCTTTAATATTTCAAGGGTGTGGTACCAGCTGTCTCCAAAATCATAAATATATACAAATTTGCCACCTTTGCGTAAAGAAAAGTCCTTAAGAAAAAATTTGGTTTCATCTTCCGTTTCTCCCAAATCGAATCCGTCATCTAATAATATTCCCAGACTCTTATTATTTATAGAAAATTCATGTAAATGAGCATTTTGCCAACCCATTACAATTTGAATAACTTGATGAAAACGATCCATTCGGTAGGTATCTTC
The DNA here is from genome assembly GCA_964652565.1 of uncultured Bacteroidia bacterium. Classification (GTDB taxonomy): domain Bacteria; phylum Bacteroidota; class Bacteroidia; order J057; family J057; genus JBCCTX01. The sequence goes on along the minus strand of CAZZEC010000217.1, from coordinate 764 downwards.
TACCTGTAAAGTTCTCCAAATTAGAGGATTGCTGTCTTTTAAGGTGATTTTGAATTGGAGTGTTTTGTTCATGATTGCTAGTGATTGTAATAATTTGCAAACTCATTATTAAATATGGGAGAATTTTTCTAATAATATCACTTATTTTATCTAACAAGATGGAAGATCTTCTACTATAGTTTTCCATAAGACATCGAATTCCATATGTATGTAGTCCAGAATAAGAACATCTCTCATTCCGGCCATATCCTTCCATGGTACTGCAGAATATTTTAATATCCTCCGGTTAATAATTAATAATAAACTGGTTAAGGAACTTATTGAGTTCTCTCCGTAAAAATTTCTAAAAATCCTTTTTTCTCCATATCACCACCACTCACTTTTGCAGCATTTCTCTGGATATCTACGTCTTTCCTCAAAATATATCATGAAAAGTGTGTTGTATCTAATGATTGTGGTGGGCTTTATTACATGTAATAAAGATACAATAGAACCCGTGTGTAGTGTAGACGATCCTGCGACAGCGCTTCCCTGGTTGGCTGCGATCATAGAATCTGCTGAATCTCCGGGGAGTATCACCGTACAGATTACTCAATATCGCTACAAAGGAGAAGATGTGTTTTTCATTAAAGAATCTGATAACGTAGCTGACAAACTGGATATTGTCAAGAATTGTGAGGGAAATACGATCTGCAAATTCGGGGGATTCGCAGGCTTCAATACCTGCTCCGATTTTGAAGATAGTGCTTCAAAGAAGGAGGTTA
>CAZZEC010000216.1:0-8071 GCA_964652565.1 uncultured Bacteroidia bacterium | reverse complement strand
TTCCTACAGTTGTCTTTTCTTCTGCCCGTCGTCTTTCCTGTGGTCTGTCGTCCGTCGTCCGTTGTCTAACATCCTACCCCTCCTCACCGACATGTTGCAAATAAAATTTCCACACTTCTCTAGCTACATTTCTTCCGAGTTCCAAGCCCTCAATATTATCAGCTTGAATATGATAGCCTCCCAATACTCTGGAAATTCCTGCCATATTTGCCGTTTCAGTAAAAGTTGGAAAATGCAGGGTAACAGTATCCCCCAAATTATTGGGTTCTGTTAACGCTCCAGGAACCAAATCAACACTTTCACCGAATTCATCGCTTCCGGTAAATAATTTTAAGGCTTCCCCACAGGCACCACTAATGGTACTATGGCCTGATACATAACTTGGAAACGGAGGACAAAGAAACGTTTCCGGAGAGTAAGGTCTCCATTGCTGCCCCACCATTTCTATCATTCCATCTTCGGGGCCGCCCCAAGCTTTGATCACCTGATCCTGATAATAATCATGTACTAACGCATAGGGTCGGGCAAAATCGTAATACATTTTGGAATCCCAGGATGCAATGAAAGCGTCCATTGCTGTTACCTGATTGAAGAAGTACATCTTCACATCCTCATCCAGCGTATGAGCATCTCTTCGGGATACATCTTGCGCAAATTTCAACCAGTGCCCTGCTTGTTGTACAGATCGGGGGCCATCACGCATAAACTCTACCAATGCCTTTTGCTCATCTGTGAGATTCGCTTGCATTTCTATCACTTCTTTTACCTCCTCTTCCAACTGCTCAGATCCAATCATAGGTGGAGGTCCGGGGCGAAATTGATCTGCGGATTGTAGACCTATGGGCTCTACATGCTGCCAGTAGGGAGTAAGACAACCCGGTGCATATTTACCTCCTTTTCCATCAGAAAAGTATTTGGGTTGCCAGCGATTCATATCGACATTCTCCTCTGGCGAATTTACCGGTTGGTATCCAGTATAGTCAAAATAAGGTTTTCCATTCGAACCCTCTTCCTCTCCATATTGATTGGCTCCATCATTTTTTCTCGCTTCTATTACAGCTTTGGCTGCAAGATTACCTATACCTTCCGGAATGCTCGGGTCCATTGATTGATTATCTGGATCATAGCCAAGGTCTACCATAAATTCGCGATACTGAACGCTATCTGTATAGTAATACTCACACAATGTTCTGTACGCTGCATAGCTAATAGCCACTTCTTTATTAGCTAGCACTTGTTCCGTTTCAGGTCGTCGCTCTACTCCATCCAGGTATACGGGGATTGCTTTTGCATCATATCTTGACCATGCATCAAACACAGCGGTAAAAATTAATCCTAGGTATCTGGAAGTAATTGTTGGTCTGGGCTTAAATCGATCCGTATCCCAGGCAGTAGCATCAAGTGCCATTTCTCCCCACTTATAGGCTATATTGTCCTTTCCTGTTGGTTCCGATTGATGCTGGGAATAGGTCTGTGAATTCGAAGTATTACAACCCATCCAGATCAAAATCATGCTAATAAAGATGGGAATAAACTTACAATTTGACATAAGATTTTATATTAGTCATTAAATTTAACCTCTAAGTTAAGCTTTATTACAGATTTGCTCAAGTACTTTCGTCAATCAATAGTCCCATCATATACGTATCGTAGAATACGCCATCTATATAGGAATCCCTGGTAATAAGTCCTTCTTTTTTAAATCCATACTTCTTGTAGAGATTAATAGCAGCGGTATTATGTGTTTGGACCTTTAGATTTAGTTTTCTAATTATACCAGAATGTTGCGCCCAATCAATCATGCTCTTCATTAAGGAGTCGCCAATTCCCAACCCCCAATACTTTTTTTCAACTGTAATACCAAATTCGCCAATATGACGCATTCGGGGTTTATTATTTGCTACTACATTGAGCATCCCTGCGATTTCTCCCTCAAGTATCGCCAAAATAAATATGCGATTCTTTGCTTGCCGATGTATCTCGATAACGCGTTCTTCTTCGTGCTTTGTTATCGTAAATTCTCCTGCGCCAAACGAGAGGTAAGGGGTCTCATCAGCGACCTGATACACATATTGAATCATAGACTCTGCATCGGAACGGGTTGCCTCGCGAATAATCATTGTTTTCCCATTTTTTAAAACGAAATGACGAGGAAATACATGGGAAGAAGACATATAATGGACTATGTATAATAGATGATTGTTTATTGGTAAAGTAAGGATCGAACCTGATTTGTAAAAATGGAATGCTAAAATGAAGGTGTATTGCCACCTACTATAAACAGATAATCTCCTTTTTCATTATGGTAAGATTTGATGACTTCTGAGATTGAATTGGTTTTAATATCTTCTTCCAATTTATTCAATCCTATGTTAATTTCAGTTTGATGCGCCAAATCAGAAAATGAAGATATACCCCTACGCACATGTGGATCCAGATATAGCTGAGGACGATGCTTACCGCAGTATAAAAATAAATCTTCCAATGTGTTCTGGATAAAGTATTTCTCTATTGAATGGATGGATAGGCCGCTTTCCTCAATGTGTTGAGCCACTGTCTCATATGAAGGCATTTGTGAGATGGAGTCATGAAGCATCTTTGGGAAGTAATGATTTAGCCAATATCCTTTCATTTGATCTGGTGTTGAGGTAAAAATGACGAATCCTCCTTCGGGAATGAGTACTCTCTGGATCTCATTAAAAGCTGAAGCCAAATCTTTCCAATGGTGTATAGTAAGGCTCGCAAGTATTCCATCAATACTACGGCTTCCCATGGGAAGTTGTTCGGCATATCCCTGCATCCAAGTAATGTTGGGATTCTTCAATCTCCCTTTACTCAGCATTTCTCCAGAAGGTTCAATTCCTATCAAATTGAGCCCTTTTTCCCAAAGTGCATGTGTGTAATTACCCGTACCACACCCAATATCCAAATATGTACCTGTGGATGAAGGTTCTAGTAAACTATACAGTCTTTCTGTAAGATAGGGATCAGCTTTCCTGGTTTCGTTATATCCAATGCCTATACGATCATATTTTTCTTGCATTCAAATAGCTATTGAGTGGGTGAAGTATGGATCTTCTCATCGTCTTTACTGATCAGATATGTCTTGCAATCCAACCTGGTCTACATCTTTGAAACGTCCATGATAGTTCAGCTTATTTGAGTACGTAAGATTCCCCGGTAAGATTATCTCTGTGAGTTAAGAATATCCTTATGTCAAGGGACTTATTGCTGTTATCTTTGAAATATCTACACTGATTACTATTTATCTTTGTTTGTAGTACGTTTTTTCGCTTCTTCTGTCAATGCCATCTTCTTACTACGGGTAATCTTTTTGATAAATTCTACTTTTCGAAATCTTAACGCACTCCAATCCTGATCGATGGCTATCTGTCTCACAGGTTCTAGTCCAAACTTCCCCATAATATCCCAACCTGTGTCACGGTTAACATCGCAGGTGTAGTTTTTGGACGATTTTTTGGGGTAGGCGAACCATACTAATGCATCTCCTTCCATCTTCGTCGCAATCACAGGCACTAGACCATTTATCTCATGCTGTTGGGTTACAAATGCAATGATAAAATGAATTTCGTTAGGTTGATCCAGAGAGTTGTACAATTGAACACCATATTCAATGGCTTTCAAATGGGGCTGAAAACTTTCAGGGGCATTCAAAACGATGATTTCTGGATGGCCTTTATAGTTGAGCTTCTTGAATATCGGGTCCATGGGTATTGACAATGAATTCGAAAAGAGATAATTCCCAGTATTTACACCAATATACATATTTAATGGTATCGAGGCATTGGGAGAATTATTAGATGGTTACATTGCTTTATGGCAATATTGTAACATTGTGAGAATTGTTGGTTGATCATAATGTGGTATGGCGACATTGTGAGAATGGTTCCATGGCTATATTGCTATCTTGAAGAATTGTGGTGTAGGAAATTTATGGCCACAATTAAGTGGCCGCAATGTCGTCCGTCGTCTTCCCTGTGGTCCGTCGTCCGTCGTCTTCCCTGTGGTCCGTCGTCCGTCGTCTAATTCTAATACTTCACCTCCTCCATCCTGCTTTTACCTGTATTAGGACCATTTTCAAGTGCTAAGACACCTCTGGGACATACTGCCGAACAAACCCCACATCCCACACAAGAAGACCGAACAATATTTTGACCTCTTTGTGCATACCAGCGCACATCGATACCCATCTCACAATACGTCGAACAATTACCACAAGAAATACATTGACCGCCATTCGTTGTGATACGGAAACGAGAGTTGAAGCGCTGTTGAAGCCCCAGTATAGCAGCGAGTGGACATCCGAATCGACACCATACGCGATTGCCCATGAGTGGATAGAAACCTGTTCCCACTACACCTGCAAAAATGGAACCTATAGCCAAGCCATACACCCCACGTAAATCGTAGCTAGAAAAGTTGACATAACTGTTTCCCGTAGTTGAAAAGCCCCAGATTAACCCTAATATCATGGCACCTCCAATGACACCTACCCAGGTGATAATTTTCTTACGTTCCATATGAGGATATTTGCGTTTATGCCACAAGACAAGTCCTACTCCAGATGCTAAAATTAATCCCACAAATAACCAGCGATTGGTCCCTATATTAAAAGAAGTGTTGCCTAAGTAAGTATACAACACTACCCCTGTCATTAACAAAGCAAATACTAATACACCATGAATGACAAAACGTTCTATCTGCCATGATTCAGTAGTTTTGTCTGAGAGTTGACGAAAGGGATCTCCCAGTGTTTCTGCCAATCCCCCACATCCACAGACCCACGAACAGTACCATCTCTTTCCAAAGATGAATGCAAAAAGTGGGATTATTACAATAGATAGTACAATGCCCCATACCAGCATAAAGACTCCAAAAGTACCAGAGTTGATATGCTTCTCAATATTCCAGTCAAAGAACAAATAATAATTTAATGGCCATGCATTTTTTAAGTCGTCGTCTGGCAAATTCAATTGATATAGTAGCTGAGGGATCAAAAAGGCAAATGCTAGCTGGAAGAACATGACCGATCCTGTACGAATAAGGTGATAATTGCTATGTCGATATTTGGTAAACATTTTTACCCCCATCACCAAAATAGCTAATGTGTAGAGAAACCCATACATAAACCATTGGCTGGCAGGTTCTCCTCTAAGAGCAAGCGCTATTGGATCTGTCAACGCAATCCATTCCACAATCCAATAATGCCGAAAATACAATAAGATGTAAAAGCCTATTAAAAATACACCTATCAGGATTCCCACAATCCCTTGACTAGTGGCAGAGTGGTGATATATATGATTATGCTTGATTCCTGGCATTCCATCAAAAAAGGCAGGATATATGTACATCAATCCACCCACAGAGCCCATGATGATAATCAGGAAAAAATAAAGAAATTTGTTATTCCAAAAACTACCTGTGGCTGTGGTCTTTAGGATGTCATAAAGGTAGGTCTTTTTTTCTTCGCTATTTATCTGTTTGCTGCTTAGAAAACCATTCACTGCCCCATTTACAGCATTCGAAACATTAGACTGAAATTCTGCTTCAGATCCAAATTCTTTCCCAATCAGCCATCCACTATAATCAATAACCGTTTGTTGGATATACTCTGGTAATACTTGAACAGCTTCCTCTCTAGAAGCGTCAGTTACTGTAAACGTCCCATTTTCATTTACTTGCGCGGTTTGTATAAACAGTTTCAGCGTCTCCTGACTGATCCCAAACTCCTCAGATATAGCCTGATTAGATTGATCTAACGCGGTTTGAACTTTGGGGAGGTAAGTAAGCTTTCCGCCAAGTTCTTGGCCTTGAAGGTTTTTAAGTTCAGCAAATAGATAGGGTTGATGTTTTTCCTGGATGCTTTCAGAAAGTTGATCTAGGGATTGATCATTGATTTCATAGCTACTCATAAACAGTAGCCCAATAAAGAGGGTCATTGCTCCTAGAAAAATAATTAACCCTGTTAATTTGAGATATTTCATTGTATATTATTGTTGATGAATGTTGGGTAAAGCTATGGATAATAGCGTTTTATCATGATGTAGAACTATTGGTTGGGTAACATCATGAAGTTACCTTACTAGCCTTTGGCTGTTGTTTTAGCTGATTAAATACGGCAAAGACATTTTTAAGACCTCTTCTACGCCGCAAAGTGAGATTGCTCTCTGGGTTTTGCTCATTGTAGAGACGAACTACTTCCTGCTCATATTCCTTAAAGAATTCGGGATCGAAATTGGCTGCTCCGAGATCTCGTAACACATCCTCTATATGTGTTTCCTTGCGTATCCATTCCTGACAAAGTTCTTGTCGATACCTTACACCCATCAGATTAAATCCCAGAATGTGTCCTCGATCAGCATCATAGATAATTCGTATCGACTTGCGTCCATCGGGATGTTCCCAATATATATGGCTTTCTCCTTCTCTAACCTTGTTCCCTACGGAACCATACACCTGATATTCTATATCCAGGAATTTGGCTGAGTTGAACCATATGTCTTGTTTGTAGGGAGTAGGGTTATCGCAAAGCGTTTGTGCTAATATAGGGCCCATTAATTTTCCAGTATACCATACAGCTTCAATTCCTCTTCTCCCAGGTTCAGGTTGTCTTAACTCAGCACAGTCTCCTGCAGCAAAGATATCCTTGACAGAGGTTTCGAGATATTCGTCTACCAAAAAACCTCTATTTGTTTCGATGTCAGTTCCTTCCGCCAAATTCAATACAGCGTGTACTCCTGCAGTGAGTCCCACAAATTCACAGGAAATTTCATCGCCTTTATTGGTGATAATAGCTCTCACTTTACCTTGATCATCCGGAAGGATCTCCTTGAGTTCAGTTTGAAGTAATAAATTAATCCCGTCTGTTCTATGAATCTCTCGGGAAATCATTTCCGATTCCTCAGAAGGAAGGACTCCATTCCAGAAACTGGCTTCCCTCACCAAAAAGGTAACAGGGATATGACGCGAATGAAACATTTCTGCCATTTCAATTCCAATCAAGCCTCCTCCGACAATCACTGCGTGCTTGATATCTTTGGATCTCGCCTCCATGCTGTCGAGATCTTGTTTACTCACCATACCCTGAACGCCATCCAGATCTTGTCCTGGCCATCCAAATTTATTGGGTTCTGAACCAGTTGCTAACACCAGCTTGTCATAAGTAATATTTGTCCCATCAGAGCAGATAAGCATTTTGGAAGGCGGGTCGATTTTTTCTACATATTTTTGAACTAAGTCAATCTCGTTTTTTTCCCAAAACCAATCTTCATAAGGCTTTGTATGTTCAAATTTCATGTGTCCCATATACACATACATGAGGGCAGGACGGGACCAAAAATGTGGAGTTTCAGACGAAATAACGGTGATTCTATGATCACTAATCTTACGAATATGTCTGGCAGTGGAAATACCTGCGATTCCATTACCGATGATAACAATATGCATGGAAAGTTTATATATAAGATGATTCTGGGTGTAATATCGATATTTATAGGCGAATTATACGTTTCAAAAGTTCGTAGTCTCCTACATGTAATTAAGTAGGTCCAAATGTACTTAAATCATTCATAGCTCCTAATTAGAAGCTTACTTTGATCAGATGTATACATATTTTTAATTGCGACCAGTTAGTAATGAATTATTTATGAAACATGGTGCGTTCTCCCTAGTAAATAAGTTATTTGCCTTCAATTTTCAATCTAATTCACGAATTTGTTGTCGGAAAGAAGACAAGGACTGTTAGACTACATTTCTGTCTTCTGTGATAATATTGTGAGGCATTTAAGAAATAGGAAACCTAGTATGCAGGATTTTTGTAATTATTCACATATTTAGTTGAGGTTTTGATTATTATATAGTATCTAACACTCAAAATCAAATATAATGTCTTAATTAAGTACTTTTCAAAAAGTAAATAAATATTTATGAGTTTAGTTGTAGTAGGTTCTATGGCGTTTGATGCGATAGAAACTCCCTTTGGTAAAGTAGACAAAATATTAGGTGGGGCAGCCACGTATATTTCCCTTGCATCTTCATATTTCAAGCGTCC
>CAZZEC010000215.1:0-8079 GCA_964652565.1 uncultured Bacteroidia bacterium | reverse complement strand
TATATTACAAAGTCTTAGGCAGTTATAGTATAGTTTAGGTTAAAATGTGTGATTTTAGTATAAAATAAGTAGAGTAATGATTTAATCAAATCGATACTTTGTCGAAATTTATTACATATAGTGCTGTGAAAAAAGATTTGTATTAAATCTTGTATTAATAAAATACAATATTCCTTTCTCTGTGAGTATTAGATATTTAACAAAAAGAAAGTTTTTATTACCCTGTTTAATTTAGGGATACTGGGCTATTAGAGGTTATAATTTCCAATTGAATCTTACATAATTCAATATTCAATAGATTTTTAATTAATTATATTAGGAGAGTTGCAATTTAGATGAATAGTGATTTTTCTGCTTTAAAGTTTCTTAATTAGCCTTTGTATGTCTCTATCAAAGTACCTTTTGCGCATTGAGCAATTGGATCAACTCATTCGATTGAAATCTACCGGCACTCCTAAACAGTTAGCAAAAAAATTAGGAATATCTGAAAGTGCGTGGTTTAAACTAAGAGAAGAACTTATTACAGAATTTGGGTTTCCCATTGCTTACAGTAGGCGTGCAAAGACTTATTATTACAAAGATCCCGATTTTAAATTTAGCGAACATATCCTGAAAAGATCTTAATAAAAGACAATCCTGATATATTTCCCTATTAAATTCTTTACTTCTATATAGATGGAGTGAAAGTATGTATGTTTACATCATGCTAACAGACAAAAGATAAATTTTTTAGGAAATGTGTCATAGATAATTGTCTTAATCATTTTGTATAGGTTTTTAGCAAGGGCAATTAACACATTAGTTGAAGCAATTTGTGTGCGAAATATATAAATGTATTTCTGTATGGCAATTTTGTGTCATATAGCGGGTTTTGATTTTGCTAATTGAACAAGTTTGTTGCTAGTGGGGGGAAGTATGTATACGATATGCATGTTCTTCACAATTGAACGCTGTAAGCGTAAATATTATAACTCACACTCTTGAAGTGTACAAATTATTTGTGCCCTGAATCTTAACATATTAGATCCTATTGATCCAAACTTAAACGAGAAACAATTATTCGGTCATCATACATCTATCATTATTTAATAATTCACAACTATGAAAAATTTATTATTAACACTTGGTCTTTTATTCACTATTACATGGACTTATTCATACAATGTAATGCTTGTAAATGAGTCTGTAGACCCTGCTTATGAAATTCAAATATTGAGTGATAACGCTGAAATAACAGCACTTGATATTACTATTTCCGATGTAGTAGGAGAATGTACAATAAAGGTTGAAGGTACTATTAAAGTTAAAGGCATTGAAGTTAAAGTTTCAATTGAAGTGAAGAGGGATACGTGTGAAGCTGCGATTGAAGATGCTACTCGGTCATTGAAGAAAACTATTGATGGCATTAAAGAGATATTAGATTGACATTATAACTAATTAATGATGGCCGGGTATTGTTCTTGTAAACCTAGATATAGATAAAACATGCGCACTTTTCTCATAGTATTAATTTGGATTTCGATGCTGAGTATGTATTCTCAAAATGAACATACGTACTTTTTGCAATATGCATTCACTACCAACTATGAAGGGGATGAAACGGTAGATATAGCCACCATGTATGTACAAGACCAATTTTCCGTATATATATGGGGGAAAGTTAGCAGCGATACTGCGTACAAATTTGATGAGCAACTGTTGACATTTAGTCTGGAATTAGGAGATGATGAGGGTCAGATGATTTGTAAGGATGGAATAAAAGGAGAAATGAAATCCAGAGAATTTCTATTAAATAAGGTGTATTACGTGAAGGAATCAATCCCCCATTTAGATTGGAAAATATTACATCGAAGTAAAGTGATACAGGGATTAAGTTGTAGGGAAGCATCGTGTAATTTTAGAGGAAGAACATACTATGTATGGTTTACACAAGACATACCCATACAAAATGGACCTTGGAAATTAGGGGGCTTACCTGGGTTAATAATAGAGGCTCATGATGAGTTGAACGAAATAAAATTCTCCTTGCAGAGCTTTAAACGCATAACTCAGGATAGTTTTCCTCAATATTGTAATTTCGACAATCTTATTAGCTGGGATCGATACAAAGATTTAATGAGGAAGAAATATATAAATTTTACTAAATACCTTGAAAGCTCAGCAGAACCCGGCGTTGACATCAATACTAAACTGTATTTTATTGAAAAGAGTATTTTGGAAAATGAGAATTAGTCTTTTTAGGCTATTATTCATGTTTTTTGTTATCCCTTTTTCAATCAATGCGCAATCCACAGTCAAAGGACATATATATGATTCCTTAAGCGTTCCATTGAGTGGGGTTAATGTTTTACTCAAAGACTCATTACATGAATCTGTTATTTCATATTCTATTTCAAACACTCATGGATTGTATGAATTAAATGCTATAAAATATCGGGGAAGATGCTATATAGAAGTTATTGCCCTCGGGTATGAGAAAAGATCTGAACCTATTGATATAGAGAACGACAACGATGTATTGACTAAGCATTTTGTCTTATATGTTGCACCCTTTCAATTACCAGAAGTGTTGATTGAAGCCAAACAGACTCCTATCCAAATAAACCAAGATACTACTACGTATAATGTAGAAAGTTTTACAGATGGCACAGAGGAAGTAATAGAAGATGTAATTAAGAAATTACCTGGGCTGGATGTTAGTGAAAATGGGTCCATCACCTATAAAGGTAAAGCTATTGATAAAGTATTAATTGAGGGAGACGATGTATTTGATAAAAACTATACCGTTGCTACGAAAAATATTGGATCAGAAATAGTATCTCAGATTCAGGCAATCGAGAACTACCAAGAAAATAAGATATTGAGCGGGTTGAAAGACTCGGATGAAAGTGTATTGAATATTAAACTAAAAGAGGAGGTAAAAGCAAACTATTACGGAAATACTTCCTTGGCCTACGGATACCAAGAGAGATTTGATGCTTCATTAAACCTTATGAGATTAAAGAAAAAAGCCAAATACTACTTGTTAGGCAATACCAATAATATAGGCATTAATCCAACTCCCTATGATTATTTTTCAGGATTGAATATACAGGATGAAGAGGATAGAAAGGCTTCAACTCTCATTGATATAGGATACTTTCTTCCAGAGTCTATTTCCAGAAAAGCAAATATTAATGAAACCGTATTTGTTGCCTCCAATATGACGTTTAAACCCAATGAGGATATTAGAATAACAAGTAATTTATTTTTTACTAAGGATAAAAACCTGCTTTACAAAACTAATAGTAAATCGATTGTAACTCCCAACGGTGATATTTCAATAGATGAGAATCAGAATTTGACAAGAAGACTGAAGATAGGGGAGTTGAAATTGGGAATAGAATACGATTTTTCACAACATTCGATGCTTACGTATCTTGTTAACGTTATATTTGGGCAAACCAATACTAATAGCTTTCAACATACATCTAGTGGAGATTTTTCTGAAAAGTTAGTAAATGATCAATCAATCGTCAATCAAGCGATATCCTACACTAACCGTATAAATGAAACATCTGCTTTTGTCCTCACATCAAACAGTTTTTTTAGTAAAGCACCGCAGGAATACCTGTTGAATCCTGCTGTAAATACTTCACTTATTTTAAATGGAACTCCTGGTAAAATGGATGAATTTTCATTTCAAGAGAGTTCATTTTCAGTTAAAGGACTTGACTTCATATCTGAATATATGAAATCATATAATTCAGGGAAGTACAGTTTAAAGTTGGGATATGAATTATCGAATGAGGATCTAAAATCTCAAATTCTATTGAAAAATGATACTGGAACAGTAATATTACAGGAACCATTTATGAATGATAATTCATATGACCGAAATAGACTATTCTTTGAGATGGTGAATAAATACACGTTTAAATCTATAAAAGTATCATCAAGTCTATCTGTTAATTACAGGAATATTTTTTCTGATAATAGTGATATTCAAAACCACATACTTTACGTTTCACCAATTTTAGGAGTAGATGTTAATCTCAAGGGCAACACTTCTCTTGCTTTGGCCTATTCCTTTGATAAGGGATTTCCTGGTACAACACATATTTACCCCAATTATGTGTTAACAAATTACAGAACCTTCTCAAGAGGATTACCCAATGCTTCAGTTATTAATACGCATTTTTTCTTGGCAAATATGACTCATTCAAATTTATTCAATCAATTTTCTTATTTCACAAATTTCATCTATCTGAATAATGATAAAGCTTACAGTGCAAATATTTTTGTAAGCAATGAAAATACGATAACAGAAAAAATACTCGTTCCTGGTAATCAAAATTACATTCTCAATATGGGAATGGATAAATTTTTACCTTTTTTATCTTCAACTGTAAAATTTAATGCGAATTTATCCTGGTATAAATATTTTAATTTTCTAAATAAATCTAATATAAGAAGTAACCTTTCTTTTTCTGAGAACTATAAATTAATGCTAAGATCATCATTCGATTGCTTCTTCAATTATATTGCAAGCGTAGAATTTTTGAGATCAACATTTAAGGTGAAAGAGCCTCCTTCTTCTACCCGAAATGATAATATGAAGCTCACGTTTAATGTAATATATAGCCCAAACGAAACATTCATAGTTAACATAATTAATGAGCAGTTGTACTATAATCTTGGAGAGGATACATTTAATAGCTATAATTTTATTGATACGGAGGTTAAGTATACCATTAAGAAAAATAAACTTTCGTTAAAATTAATTGGACGAAATTTGCTTAATAACACGAATTTTGAAAGGAATACACTTTCAGATTTCTTTGTCGGTACTGAGAGATATGGATTTATACCCAGGCATTTGCTTCTGGAAGTGAATGTTAGATTCTGATTACAAGTCAAAATTAATACGTTTCATTCTTTAAAAACATGTACCTAATATATATATACAATTGTTGATTAGTATTTCAGGCTTTCAACTCATCTCTAACTTAGCTATGATTGATTAGGATGTAAGGACTATATGATGAAAGTATGAATGAATGGTATAGATTGTAAGGTTGAAAGATTGAATTCAGGAAGAATTATAAGATTTTTTAGTGTAAATTTCGTATATCTGGTTAATATGTCGAAACCATCCTAAGTAAGTCAGTCATACAACGAGCAAAGAATACTTTACACATCTAATTGATGTATTCATTCTCCATGAAAAACGCCTTTACCTATATCACCCTTTCCGCTGCCTTAGTCCTTATGGGATTGAGCCTAATCCCACTACTTCCCTTTCAACTAAATCCTACTCGCAGCCTGCCTTCAATGAAAATTACCTATCAATGGCCTGAGGCCTCTTCTCAAGTTATCGAGCAGGAAGTGACCAGTCCATTGGAAGCTACCCTCGCTACGCTAGAAGGATTAAGGCATATACGCTCTACTACTGTAAGTGGGAGAGGAGATATTATACTGGAATTTGAAGATACGGAGGATCTGGATATGCGACGCTTTGAAGCAGCAGCGCGCATCCGGCAATTAGTTCCCTCATTTCCAGAGGGGGTATCTTATCCCTTAGTGGAACTCAACCGGCCCCAAGAGAGCCAACAGCAGACTTTGATGAGCTTTACGCTAAATGGAAATGCTGCCCCTCAGCTGCTTAAAGAATTTGCGGAAAATCATATCCGAATACCACTCTCTCAAATTGGAGGGATAGAGCATATTAACATCTATGGAGCAAGTCCCTATGCATGGGAACTTATCTATGATCCCGAACAACTTCGTCAACTTGATCTAAGTACTGATGATATTTCTGATGCGCTTCGTAGAAGTACTTATACCCAATCTTTGGGTTTTTCTCATCAAAAGAGAAATTTGGACTATATACCGTTAGTACTAGAAGGAGGAATGAGACAGGATATTCCCTGGGATCAGATACCCGTCAAACAGGTAAACGAGCGTATGATTTATCTTACCGATCTGGTATCAATACGTTATCAAGAACAAAAACCCAATGCTTACTACCGTCTCAATGGGTTAAATACCGTCAATATCCAATTAGATGCAGCCAAACTAGCCAACCAGTTGGAGGTAGCAAGGGAAGTATATCATACAATTGAACTTATCCAATCGAATCTTCCAACAGGATACTCGTTGGTGAAGACCTATGATTCGACGACTTATTTACGAGAAGAACTTGAAAAAATAGGGTATCGTAGCTTGTTCACCGTCATCATTCTTCTTGTGTTTGTTGCAGTAATTAGTCGCTCCTGGCGCTATCTCATGATGATTACTGCCAGTCTGATTGCCAATCTCGCTATAGCTTGTATTGGATATTATTTGCTGGATTTAGAAATGCATATTTATTCTTTAGCTGGTATTACTGTTTCTTTGGGGCTAATCATTGATAACAGCATCGTGATGATAGATCACCTGCGACATCAAGGAAACAAACAGGTTTTTTTAGCCATTTTAGCAGCTACGCTTACTACTTTAGGTGCACTAAGCGTTATTTTCTTTTTACCTGAAAGTCAGCAACTCTTCCTCATCGATTTCGCTTGGGTAATGATTGTCAATTTGCTCGTATCACTAGCTGTAGCCCTTTGGCTGATCCCGGCCATGATGGATAAATTACCCCTATCTAAAAAAAAGAAAAAATATTCACGAAGATATATTACTCGGGTAATTCGATTGCAATCTCCCTATCGATGGTGGGTTAAACGATCCCTTAGATGGAGGCCTATATGGATCATACTTGCAATTCTGGGCTTTGGATTACCCGTTTTTTGGTTGCCTGGCGAGTGGGGAGAAGGAAAGGATCGATATTATTATGGAAACAAAGAAGATGAGGAACCCAAAGCATGGTATGCCCGCTGGTACGATCAAACCCTGGGTACACAGTACTATCAGCGAGAACTTAAACCCTGGGTGGACAAAGCCCTAGGTGGTGCCCTTCGGCTGTTTGTGGAAGAGACCTATCCCAATGCCCGCTATGGTGAGCCCGGGCCGACAACCTTGTATGTAAGGGGGCGAATGGCCTTTGGAACCACCGTACAACAGATGAATGAAGCTTTTGAATCGCTAGAAAATTTTTTAGCACAGTTTGAAGAGGTCAAGCAGTATGAGACACATATTCAAAGTAGTCAATCTGCCCGACTCACGATCACGTTCAAAGAAGCCTTTGACAAAACCAGTTTCCCTTATGTTCTCAAAAGTCGAATAGAAAGTGAAGTTATTGACCTCGGTGCAGTAGATTGGAGTGTGTATGGGGTGGGTCGCGGTTTCAGTAATGCAGTTGGATTGGGTTCTAAAAACTCAAGAATCCAGATGCGGGGATACAATTACGATAAGCTGGTAGAGCATTCTGAAGAACTAAAGTCTCGATTACTCAAGCATCCACGGATCAAGGAAGTCTTTCTCAATGGAGAGATACGCTGGGACTATCGTCCCAATAGTGAATTTATAGTAGATCTTGATGCACAGCAATTAGGAATGAAAGATATCCCTCGGAGTCAGATTATGGAAGAACTTAGGCCCTATTCCTTAGACGAGATAGCTGTATTTTCAGCATTCATCAGTGGTTCTTATGATCCTGTAATATTAATCCCTAGCACTCAATCAAATTATGATATTTGGCACATTCAACATTTACCATTAGTTGTAGATAGTAGCTCGTTAACTTTACAAAGTGTATCCCATATCCAAAAAATTCCAGCAGGAGATATCATTTATCGTGAAGATCAAGAGTATCACATCTGGGTGGAGTATGATTTTATTGGTCCAGATATGCTAAGACGCAAAGTCAATACTGAAATGGCCGAAGAAACCCAACAGTTATTGCCTTTAGGTTACACTGCGAAGCCCGGTAGCTGGCGAGGCTGGTATGGAAGAGAGGCTAACACTGCGTACTGGCTGATTTTTTTAGTCATTGGGATTATCTACGCTATCTGTGCCATTTTACTGGAATCTCTTAGACAGCCCTTAGCAGTCATTTCTATGATTCCTATCTCCTTCATTGGCGTATTTTTGACCTTTTACCTCTTCGAATTTAACTTCGATCAAGGAGGATATGCCGCATTTTTGTTATTAAGTGGC
>CAZZEC010000214.1:0-8104 GCA_964652565.1 uncultured Bacteroidia bacterium | reverse complement strand
CGAATAAACTAATATAAAGAAAACTCCTATTTTTTGACGTCTGAGTTAATTTTAATGGGCGAACGCAGCAAATTTCATGAATAATTCATTATCAATTAGTTACAGTTAAAGTCTTTATACATTGGATAAATGTAAGTTTCTGATTAGTAGCTATTAATGATTTTAGTGCATTTGCCCTAGGTAATTTCAAAAAGAGTTTTACTTTTTATAGCAAAATTCGTATTTTGTAGAAACCCGAAGTAGTAATTTAATATTCAATTTATTGACCTAATCATGCCAATCTCATTTTTTAGATGGATCATATCAGGTTTTTTTATACTACTAACACTATCAGTTTCGGGCCAACCTGACGATCCCCGCCAAAAGCATTATTGGAGAACCGTTCGACCTATTATTGACAAGCATTGCTATTCATGTCATAATGGTGAGGATAAAAAAGCAGGGATCAATCTTGAAAGGTACGATTTCATTGTTGCTATTGTACGTGATGGAGAACTTTTTCACAAAGTAATGGATGTTGTGGAAAAAGGGACCATGCCCCCCGATATTCGGCCTCCTATGTCCGAATCTGAGAAAGATACATTGGTTCATTATATCAATGGTTATCTCCAAAAAGCATTGGAGGAAAAAGACCCTGGCCTTATATACCCAAGAAGACTGAATAACCAGGAATATAAATATGCTATATATGATCTATTCCAATTGGAGATAAATGTTGATTCTATATTTCCTTCAGATCCATCCGGTGGTGCAGGATTTGACAATCAGGCAAGGGTATTGTACATGTCTCCTCTTCTGATGGAAAGATATTTTGAGACTGCAAACTATCTGATCGAAAAGTTGTATAGTGATAATGAAAAATGGAGAACTTTGGTTCCGATCTACAGAAAGTCTCCCCTAGAATGGCTGAGGAACCTTTGGTATTCCATGGCTTATGGTAAAGATGTATCTTTAGAAAGACCCCGAGAAATTGCTTCTGAAGTATTGTTTCCGATAGCTACATTGGCATATCGAAGATTCTTATCACAGGAAGATAAGGATCAGCTTATGGCGTTTTTTGAAACTGTCTATCTAGATGCTAAAGATCAACCCGATCGATTTGACATTAGCATTAAAGAAACCTTAAAGCTAATATTGGTTTCTCACCATTTTCTCTATCGTCAAGAAGCTGACCCAGATATAGAAGGTGCTTATGAGGTAAGCAATTTTGAACTGGCATCGAGACTTTCCTTTTTTCTGTGGTCGAGTATTCCAGATCAAACTTTACTGAATGTTGCTTATAAGGATGATTTACACTCAGAAAAAGTGTTGGAAAGAGAAGTGCTAAGAATGTTGGAAGATCCCAGAGCATTGCGAATGGGTAAACAATTTGCCTTACAATGGTTGGAATTGAAAAAGCTCGACGATCCTGCTTTTCAACTGGATCCAGAAGTGTATCCAGCGTATAGTAAAACGCTGAAAGATCTCATGTTGAAAGAAGTTGAATTGTACTTCAACTATGTAATACTGGAAAGTCAGAATCTGCTGGAGTTAATCAACAGCAATTATAGTTTCATGAATGAGGAGCTCGCTCAACACTATGGAATTGAAGGAGTAGAAGGAGATGAAATGTACAAGGTCCAGTTTGCATCCAATGAACGAGGAGGTATTTTGGGGATGGCGGGAGTATTAACTGCCACTTCGCTTCCCACTCGTACCAGTCCAGTATTACGCGGAAAATGGGTGCTGGAACAGATCTTGGGAACACCTGCTCCACCACCTCCTCCTGATGTCCCTGAATTGGACGTTAATCACGACTCTTCAGAAAGCCCAAAGACCCTGAGAATGATTTTAGAAAAACACAGGGAAGATCCTGCCTGTTTTGGTTGTCATCAGGCGATGGACCCCATTGGGTTGGGACTAGAAAATTTTGATGGTTTGGGCCGCTGGAGAGAAGCATATGGAACAGAAATTATTGATCCCTCAGGGGTGCTGAAAAGTGGAGAAAAATTCGAAGGTCCTTCAGATCTGAAAGGAATTTTGGTTGAAAAGAAAGAATTATTCGCCAAGAATTTCAGCAAAAAGATGCTGTCATATGCGCTGGGAAGATCTCTTGCGTTTAAGGACACCCCCACGATTAATCATCTACAAGAAACATTATTAAATACAGATTTTAATAGTACTTTATTTATTCTGGAATTGGTAAAAAGTTATCCATTCAGGTATAAAAAGAGTGATAATAAAGACGTATCTAATCAATAAGTGCGGAATTAATTCCGCACTTATTGATATGGAAAAATATATGAAATAGAACTATTTGAAATCTCATGGAAAAATCCTGGCATATATCACGTAGAAGAATGCTTAAAGGTGTAGGTGCTTGCATTGCACTTCCCTTTCTTGACGCTATGATTCCTACTTCTCTAAGTGCTCATCCATTTACAAAACCCATAAAGCGCGCTGCATTTCTCTTCGCCCCTAATGGTGTCTGTCCTGAAAAATGGGCACCAAATGGTGTAGGTTGCGACTTTGAATTATCTCCTATCCTCCAGCCATTGGATGGTCTTCAACCTAAGTTTATGGTCCTTCAACAACTTATGAATAAGAATTCCACTTCGGGGGATGGACACTATGCTAAAACGGCGAATTTCCTTACTTCGATGGAAATTACACGAACGATAGGGACTAACGTAAATAGCGGCGGAATTTCTATTGATCAACTCATTGCTCAGCAATTAGGTAAAGAAACGTTGTTTCCTTCCTTGGTATATGGCATTGATCGTATCAGTAGTGGGGTAGATGTAAATGTGGGCTTTACTCGTTTGTACGGTTCATCTATTTCCTG
This sequence comes from uncultured Bacteroidia bacterium, assembly GCA_964652565.1. Classification (GTDB taxonomy): domain Bacteria; phylum Bacteroidota; class Bacteroidia; order J057; family J057; genus JBCCTX01. The sequence goes on along the minus strand of CAZZEC010000214.1, from coordinate 5,280 downwards.
GAAAACTCCCACACATCCCTGTGCTAAAGAAATTGATCCCCGATTTGCCTTTGATAGATTGTTCAGAACAATTGTACCAAGAAAGGATGCCAAAGCGGACAATCCCTGGAAAAAAAGTATTCTGGATGTAGTAGCAGATGATGCGAAATCTCTCCAGAAAAATTTAGGCATTGCTGACCAAAACAAACTGGCTGAATACCTGGAATCCATACGCTCCATAGAAATGCGCCTGGAAAATAATGATCAGCTCAAAGATTTTGAAAGTGGGATAACTCCTGATATCAAAAAGGAACTTCAACATTTGGACATTCGTATCGAAGAGTATGTAGACATGACGGTGGGAATGGATATTACAGATAAGGTTCGACTGATGCTCGATATCATGGCACTTGCCTTTTGGAGTGATGCATCAAGGGTAGGAACATTTATGTTTGGAAACTCTGTAAGTAGTCGAAATTTTTCATTCCTCGATGGAGTAAGGGCAAACTTCCACTCTCTGTCTCATCACCAGAATGATGAAAGAAGAATGATTCAGTACGAAATGATCAATCGATGGCATATGGAGCAGGTCGCCTATTTCCTCAACAAATTAGATTCTATCCCTGAAGGAAATGGAACACTCCTGGATCACTCTATGATAATGTATGGTTCTGGTTTAAGAGATGGAAACAGGCACTCTCCTTATAACCTTCCTATACTTCTTGCTGGAGGCGGAGGTGGACAACTGCGAGGAGGTCAACACTTGATTTTCAAAGAGAATACTCCCCTCGCCAATCTATATTTGACAATGGGAAGAATGATGGGTGTACAAATGGATCACTTCGCCGATAGTACAGGAGAATTGCCTGATATCATGGCATAGTATGATCAGCCTCCTTTAACTCAATGATTTATCTCAACCAGTTTTTGCGGTGGTTGTCTACTTGCGTATGCGTATTCCCCGACATAATATCTTTGATAGCATCTTTTTGTAAAAATGTATGAGGGAATCCTAAATCTATCTCACTGACAGCGTCAAGTTCATCCATATGAGTATCTGGTATTTCAAATGTCAGGCATTCCAGGCTATCTTCGATATGGCTAACTTTCCTCGCTCCAATAATTGGAATCACAACCTGGTCTTTTTGTCGTGTCCAATTAATCGCTAATTGAGCAGGGGACACATTGAGTTCTTTTGCGATTCGAACCACTGCCTGAGCAATCATTGTGTTTCGCTCATTGAGTCGCTCACTCTCTTCCGATATACGTTTAGGTTCATCAGATTCTGATAAATATTTACCTGTAAGTGCTCCCCCTGCCAAGGGTGCCCATGGAGTCACTGCCAAATCCAATGCTTTTGCCATAGGCAAGAGATCTCGTTCAGGTGTGCGTTCGATCAGACTGTATTCTATTTGTAACCCTACAAATTCTGTCCATCCTTTTAACTCCGCTAACATATTGGCTCTGGATATCACCCAGGCTGGTGTATCAGATACTCCGATATATAACACCTTGCCCATTCTCACCAGATCATCTAGCCCACGCATAACTTCACTAATGGGCGTCGTAAAATCCCAGGCATGTACCCATAATAAATCTATGTAGTCTGTATTGAGCCTTTCTAAACTGCCTTCGACAGATCGAATGAGATTTTTTCTATGATTACCCGAAAAGTTTACATCGTCCAATCGATCGTATAATGTATACTTTGTAGCTATGACAAAATGATCCCTATCTTTGGTAATAAATTCTCCTACATACTTTTCGCTCGTACCTTCTGTATATCGGTTGGCTGTATCAATAAAATTTCCTCCTGCATTAGCAAATGCATCAAATATGTGTTTGCTATCCCCTCTATCAGCCCCCCATCCCCATTCTGAGCCAAAAGTCATTGTCCCCAAGCATAGTTCAGAAACTCTAAGACCACTTTTTCCCAATAATTTATATCTCATTTTATTATTTGTTTAAGTACTTAAGATTGTATCTCAAAACTGTGTGTGATCTCTGCGACCTTTTCCAGCATGGCTGTTACAGAGCAATATTTTTCCATAGATAATTCAATGGCTCTTTTTGCTTTGTCTTCCTCCACATTTCCGAAAAGAATGTAGTGTACATGAATCTTGGTAAAGATTCGAGGAATCTCCTCTCTTCGCTCTCCTTTCACATCGATTTTCATATCTGTCAGATCCTGCTTCATCTTTTTGAGAATAAGTACTACATCAATCGCACTGCATGATCCTAACCCCATGAGAATGATTTCCATAGGCCTTACTCCTTTTCCTTCTCCTCCTTCATCAGGAGAACCATCTATAGACACAGTAATTCCAGCAGCATTATTTCCTTCGAAATGTATAGCTTGATTGATTCGATTAATTGTGACTTCCATGTAGTGAAAAAATTTGTGTATTGAATATCTCTACTATTCTATTTGATTGTTGATTCGAGGTAATGTGATTTTTTCCTTATTATAGACTCTAAGTTATTACTATTTTTGGCATATGAAAGATATACCTATAGTATTACTCACACTCAGTGTAGCTTGTATACTACAATTTGGATGCAATAGTAGCAACGGTAACGATCCTAAAGAGCCTGGCGAACTCATTGATGAATCATTGGTAACAGAAAGCTACCCCGGATTTATCATTGATAAGTCTATAGATCAACCTGTATCTGGACTGAAAGTCCAGTTTACACAATTTTTGGGTGATAGTTATATTCATGGGTTCGATAGTGCGCGTACAGATGCGAATGGTTTTTTCAATATCGTCTATAGTTACGATAAAGATTCTCTGTTGTCTGTAGCAGAAGCTACAAACTTAGATACTTCAAATATTCATCATCGACTGGAACTCGTTACAGAAGACTATCTGCTGATCACCACATTACAAAATGGAACCCCTCTTCCGGTGTTTAAACCCAAGCTGGTTCCAGACGAAATTATTGATATAGAGGTATATGCTGCTGGATTGCTTCAAATAGAAATGGTAGATACCACCAATACTGACTTGTACGATCAGGTAGACGTACAATTTACCCTACTCAATCCTTTTCCCATTCTATTTGAATTGGAAATTTCTAATCCCAATAATGAAATTAATCGATGGGACATTGCACTACCTGCCAACCTGGACGTACTTATCGAAACGACGATATCGGAGGGAACTGATGCAGCTAGTCTCTCCATAGTAGAAACTCGAACTGATACAGTTAGTCTGGATTTTCAGGAAAAATCAAGTTTTGTGATTGGTCATTGAATCACTCAGCCAGAATGATGTACTGATAAGGTAATAAATTCTCATTTACTTCAAACTCTGAAAAGCCTGCCTGTTTTAGCTCCTCTATCACAGATTCGCGATCTATGCGCATTTCTACAGGAGGTCCATGTGGAGTCTCTTCTTTGATAAAATCTACTACCATTAATTTCCCAGATCTTCCAAGTCCACGGAGTACTTTCTGAAAATAAGTTATTCGATCCTCTATGTGGTGATAGGTATCGACGATTAATACAATATCAACCTCTCCTTCGTCTAATGTAGGATTATCATAGGGGATCAATCGAGTTTCAATTTGTTCGTCTGAATATCCCTCCTTCTGTTTTCTTTCATCCACATATGTCTGAAAGGCGGTATCTACATCTGCACAAATCACTTTGGCTCCCTTCTGTGCAAGTTTTACTGTAAAATACCCCGTTCCACAGCCTATATCCATAATGGATTTTTCTGATATATTTCCCAATAAGGCGATAACACTATCGGGTTTCTGCCACGCTATTCTTTCCGGGGACTCAAAGTTAGCCACTAACTCTTCGAATGGTCGCTGATGCATATGGGCATTGGCTTCTCCATGGGGATGATTGTGGGTATGCGAAGGTTCTTCTTGGGTAACTTTATTACAACATATTGCTGTAATCATAAAAAGTGAAAGAATTAATCTATGATTCTTCATTTATATTTTGTTAGTATTACAAATAAGTCAAAATATCTATCTTAGGTAGTACTTTTTGTAAATGAATTTACGAGAATAAGTAATCGGACAATATTATTCAATACTTTCATGTAGAAATTTGGGTCTACACGACCGGATAGAACAATATGATAATTAAGCATATTTATATATGTCCATCCTCTTACCTAATAGATAATGAAACCCATAAACCTATCTGATTATAGATAATCCACCTATCTCCTGACTTTTTTATGAACACCAAATATCCACTTCCTTGTAAAGGAGCTATCCATGCAATGTATAAACAACCTACAGAACCTTTCCTATCGAATCCTATATTACTTACGCTAAAAGTATAAATACTTTATTAGGAGAGTAGTATAGTTTAATTGGATGATGGTTAATTGATACTTCTGTAGATATCTTGGATAGATCTGAAAAGTCTATTTAATGAATTTAACCATAAAATATTAAGGATATTCCATTTCATATACTGTAATTATTTCATCTCTTAGAGTATAATCAAATGAATAATTGGCTTAACAAATTAGCATCCACTATCCCTCATTTACAAGGAATCATCGTTTCCGATTCACAACAAATCCTAGCGAGCTATTATTCAGATTCCTACAATAGCAACCAAAGATACAATGTAAAATCTGTAGCTAAATCTGTACTATCTATAACATTTGGGAGGATGAAAAAACTGTATAAAATTCATCCAAAAGAAAGTATTAACCCCATTCTACAACAAGCCTATTCTTCTTCTACTCGAATTATTCAGCAATACCTTCCAATAACATACCATCACCTACTTTCCATGCATCAGATTTGGGATTGGACAGAAAACAATGAGCGACTCAATACCTTTTTCCAACATCCACAACCCCTATCCTATATCTTGAAGCTACCGTTAAATAAACCTGAAAAACCACTATTCAATTACTGTACGCCAGCTAGCCATCTATTAGCTTTTACCATCGAAACCTTCACAAATCAACCTTTAAGTGCATTTGCTCAGGTACAGTTAGGCGATATCCTGGGTATCGATCTCCGTCAATGGGGAAAAAATCCACAGGGTGTAGCCTGGGGAGGAACAGAGTTGAGCTTAACAGTAGATGAGATGAATACATTGGGTCAATGGATCTTGGGAGAATATCATAAGCCTGGATTACTTCCCCCAGACTGGATTTCTCAATGCTGGTCTGTAAAAACTCAGGTGTATGATCTCTATTTTGAATCATTTGTCCCTCATATCCAAGGATATGGATATGGGTGGTGGATGAGTCGACTTGCTCAGCAGCCCATGATCGCAGCATTGGGATATGGAGGACAGTGTATCTTGATATTTCC
>CAZZEC010000213.1:0-8106 GCA_964652565.1 uncultured Bacteroidia bacterium | reverse complement strand
TCCAACAGATCTATGGTCACGACATCATCCTCATCAGGGTCAATAGATGTCATTCTGAAATTCAACGGTTCATTGGGGTTTACAAATATCGTGTCCCCATTGAATACATTTCCTACGAGGTCTGCAACCAGTACAGGAGGATTATTAGGCGGCTGCTCTACTCTTATATAAATAACTCCACTAGCACCCTTCTTAGCAGCACATTTAGCGTTGTCCTCTACATACAGTGGGATAGGAATAACCTTTCCTATATCATCACATAACGTCTCCCAGCAGATGGTCCCTGTAATGGGATTGACACCCATTTGATCTAATAATACAGGCCCTCCCGGATCTTCGAAGATCTCGCCAGGCTCCAGGATAAGGCTATCCTGCTCATTGGGATCAATTGCACGAAAATCATAGCAAATGGAATCCCCTGCCAATACAGAGAGCGTGTCTCCGTTAGCCAGAAGCTCTCCGTCAAAGTCAAATTCGAAGAAAGGAGCATCATTGGGTGGTTCCAGAATTTTTACCCACACGGTGTCAAACACATTGGCAATGGAGGGACAATCCCCTGTATCTCTCGCACCAATAATAAGAGGTATGATCTGTCCTGCATATTCACATGCAGGCTGCCAGCATACTTGCCCGGTTAATGGGTTAGAACCTGATACATTTTCGATTGTTGCCAAGGGTTCGTATGCAAATCCTCTTCCAAACGCAGCACTGACGGGAAATACGGTTAATCGATCAAGCGGATTCTCATCTTGTACGGTAAAATCATAACAAAAGGGAACTTCTGGCTCGATAAAGATCGTATCATTATTATTGGGCAAGTCTCCCAGGTCATGGGTGATGACAGGCGGAGCACCCTGTTCTTCACATTCTATTACATGTATTTGGTAATCACGACGGTTTTCACTTAACAATTTTCCATCTCTCCACTCAAACACAGAAATAGAAAATACAAAGATTCCTGTACGATTGGGAGTGGCAGTGATCAAGCCGGTACGAGGATTAATGTCGAAATCCCCCGAACCAAATGGATCCTCAAAACCGAACCCATTCCTAAACTGCACATTCTGATAAGGTGGAGGGCCCAACGGGTTGTTGAATCGATCCACGATAGGTTGATTGCCACCCTGTCTGGGATTACCTGCTCCCAGACCTTCAATATTTATCCCTGTGTAAGGATTAGTTACTGCATATGATAATGAGTCTCCATCTATATCCTCTGCAGAATGATCAAAGGCAAAAGTGTCATTGGAACAAAGAAATATAGGAGGAAATTGCTTGAATTTCGGCATGTTGTTGCATTCAGCAACTTCAGGTCCCGGGACATGAGCCAAATAGGTAACCCCTTCTCCCAATGGATTAGCAAGGTTTGTGATGGCCTGATTTCGACAACATCTCGCCCATGCCAGGTCATATCCCCCTTCAACTGGAGGTAGATACACATTATTAGCTACGTAGATACCTTCTTCTATACACAGATCATAAGGTCTCCCCACACATGCATCCCAATCCTCAGGCTCAACTCTAGGAGTCTGAAGGGGTAATGTGATATCAATATATCTTACAGCCTGACCTGTGTTAGAAGAAAAAGCAAATAATGTAATGACGTTATCAAATGGCGCTTCTCCAGCTTGACAGTCTCGATATAACTTGAGCGTAATCCTATATCTGCTGTTAACAGGATCTGTACATTCATAAAACAACTCAGCTCCTACGATGTGTGTCGCTACAGACCTGAGCGTAAAACAAAAGCAAAGAATAAATAAAGAGATGTATAACCTATAATTCATGGGGAATATTCGAATCTTAGAATTATAACGTAAATGACCCGTTAAAAGTACGTGTGATCTTTCATCTTTCAAAATACAGTCTTTCTGTAGTTATGAAATATGCTTTAATATCTTAAATTAAACTTAATAAATCATCATTATGAGGGTAAATGGTAAAAAATATCTCTTACTCAGTCTGAAAAATTAATTCCATCTGCCAAATCCTTACCCTTGCGTAGATTTTCTTTTAAGTCTTGGGATCAGTAACCACCTTAAGTATACCGAATTAGGAGATACTACTTGCCATTCATCACCATAAAATTCAAAGGCAGCCATAGCACAAGTGGGCATGCTAACGGGTCTCGAAGCTTGTAGGAGAAATTGTACCATTTGTTCCATGGTAGGATTATGGCCAAATATCATGGCTGTATGTATATCATTGGGAAGAGATTTAATCAACTCAAGAAGTGTTCCCGCGCCTTCGTGATAGATAGAAGGTTCTATGTGGATGTCCCCTTCCCAGTCTAGTTGCTTGGCAACAATCTGAGCTGTTGTCTCAGCCCTCTTTGCGTGAGAGCTGAGAATAAGATCTGGAATAAAATCGTTTTCATATAATAATTTGCCTATCTCGTGTGCATCATTGATGCCACGCCGCTTCAATGGCCGTTCATGGTCAGGCAATCCTTCCGGCCAATCAGACTTCGCATGCCTGCACAGCACAAATGTTTTCATAAATGACGCTCGGAATGATAGCTAGATCTTACTAAAGGTCCACTTTCTACGTATTTAAATCCCATACTCAACCCTTTATCTCTGTAGTGATCAAAGAGATCGGGGTGTATAAATTCATGCACAGGAAGGTGCATTTTGGTAGGCTGTAAATACTGCCCAATGGTAAGTACATCGCATTGATGGTGGACGAGGTCATCCATTAACTCATACACCTCATCTACTGATTCTCCCAGCCCCACCATAAAACCGGATTTCGTCCTGATCCCTTCTTCACTGGTCCTACGGATTTGTTCTAAACTGCGATCGTATTTTGCCTGTGGTCGAACTCTTCGATACAACCTTTTAACGGTTTCCATATTATGTGAAATCACATCAGGTTTCTCGTCGATAATCATTTGTAATGCGTCCCATCTTCCTTTTACATCGGGAATCAATGTTTCCATTGTCACATCAGGACAACGCTTATGAATTTCCCGGATCGTGGCTGCCCATATCGATGCGCCACTATCCTTTTGTTCATCTCTATTTACAGAGGTTATCACAGCGTGTTTGATTCCCATTAACTCCACGGCTTTTGCCACCCTTAGCGGCTCCAAATGATCCATTACATCAGGTTTACCTGTTGCCACCGCGCAAAAAGAGCAGGATCTGGTGCAGGTATTTCCCAAAATCATAAATGTTGCTGTACCGGCCCCCCAGCACTCCCCCATATTGGGACAACGCGCACTTTCACATACAGTATGAAGTGAATGATTATCAATTATCTCTCTAACATTAGTATACGTATTACCATAGGGTAATTTCACCCTTAACCACTTGGGTCTGGGCCCATTTCCCGGCATATTTTTTTCTGTCAATCCTTCTGCTATTCTAATTGCCATGTATATCTATCCTTTTAAGCTTAATTTCATTACTAAGTTATTAATTCCGCAATCCAAAAACTACCCCAACGGTCCCACTCATGTACATCTGCTTATTTTCTACGAATGCCATGATGGGTAGTTCTTCAGCATACCAATCAACTCCAAATCCCAGTTGTATACCCCCGACATAATCCCTGGCTCTACTAAAATCAATCAAAATATTCGTTCTTACGCTCAATCCAATTTCCGTAGAAGCATCCAGACCCGAACTTTCCTCACTATCAAATAGCTTCGCTCTACGAATGATATCCTCATAACTATGTGATTCAGGATCAAAAGCCTCAAATGTAGGTCTTCCATAATTGGGTCTACCAGCCAGAGGAGTGAATATTGCCAGTTTGTAGGGTACTACAAAGGCAAATGATGGACCTATCTGCGCACTCCATCTAAAATTGATGAGGTTTTGATCGTTGGAAGGAAATAAATTTTGTTGTATCCCTACAGTGGGTGACAATGAAAATACATAGTTCAACTTACCGTAGGTGTAATCTCCTCCTCTTTCACCAAAAGCAGACTCAATGAGTGTTTCACGTGAATCTTTCAAAACATTACCATCAACAGATATCATTAATTGTCGATTTCCTCTACCCCACAAATAATTGATTTGTCCACCACCTCCTCTGGAAGATAAATACGCTCCAAACGTGACTCCCCAGGGAATTGTTCCTGCTTCTGTGTCATCTCGTTGCTGTGCCTTACAAGGATTTACCGTCACAACAAGCGCCATGCATACAAGAATCCATAACTTTACCTTTGACAACTGAAGGGAATTCATGATATTTTTTTTTAGTACATACTAATTAACTCGATATCGAAGATAAGTGTTGCTTGAGGAGGGATATTTCCCTGTCCTCGCTGACCATAACCCAATTCAGGAGGTATGACCAATTTTACTTTTGATCCAACAGGTACTTCTGACAGCGCAATTTGCCAACCTCTAACCAATCTACTCAGTGGCGAATCCATAGGTTGACCTTTTTCAAAAGAACTGTCAAATACTGTCCCATCCTCTAACATACCATGATAATTTACCAATATATTTCTTTCGACAGATGGAGTAGGGCCACTACCTTTTTCAATATAATATAAAATAAGTCCTCCTTCCAGAACGGTCGAGTCAATGGCATTTTCTTTATCATAAGGCACTTCTATCACACGATCACTATTTGAAGATTCCCCCTGTTCAGGATCCGCGGCTACTTCCTGTTGCAATCTATTCACAGTATCCTCCGAAGACTGATTTTCTTCACAGGAAATAAGCAATAACATGCAAGTCAACGTACAGATTACACATCCAGAATTACGATTCCTTAATAGAAGCATTTTGCAATTGATTTTTATGCTGTTCCAATAATGATAACAATTTTTCTTCTGTTTCTTTCAATGAAGCCTTACATTTACCTCCAGCAGCGTAATAATGACCTCCTCCGTCAAAATTTTTCGCAAATTCATTCGCAGCAAAATTTCCTCTGCTACGAAAACTCAGCTTGACTAATTCATCATTTTCTGTAATCAATATTCCCAGATTGACCCCTTCAATTTCCAATGCATAATTTACCAGACCTTCTGTTTCTCCGGATTTTATGTTAAAATTCTTAAACACTTCCTTCCCAACTATAATGTAAGCTGTTCTCACATCTGGGAGTATATGCAAACATTCTGTAAAACAATGTCCGAGAAACCTCAAACGATTTTCACTTGAATTTCCAAAGATATTGTCGTGTATAGTAAGCGCAGTGATCCCCGTTTCTAATAACCTGGCTACCGTCTGGTGAACACGTGGCGTAGTACTGCTAAACTTGAACGAGCCCGTGTCTGTCATAATTCCTGTATACAAAGCAGTAGCAATATTCTCATTGATTTTATCCAGTTCCCCTAATTCCTCTAACATGCGATACACCATCTCTGCAGCAGAAGAAGCAGCGGGATCCCAAAATCTAAGATCATCAAACCCTTCTGGTTCGAGGTGATGATCAATCATGACTTTTTTAGCATCAGAATCACGCACAATGGTTTCAAATTCATTGATTCGGTGTAAATGATTGAAATCCAGACAAAATATCACATCAGCCCCTGAAAAAGCCCAATTAGCAGCATCAGGATCTTCTGGGCCTATTAACACATCTTTATTGCCGGGTAACCACTTGAGATTATCAGGATAATTAGTAGGAGCTACCACTTTTACTTTATGTCCACCCTGGATAAGGTAATGATACAATCCCAAAGATGACCCCATCGCATCCCCATCTGGTTTTTGATGCGTGGTGATTGCAATGCGTCTCGGGGTTGAAAGCCAATCTTTGAGTTGTTCTGCTGAATTCATGAGTCGAAAAGCCTAGTGATAAAAGAAGTGCCAAAATTACAAATAGAAATTTGTAACCTAAAATTGGAATATGAATGCCCTTGTTTTAAGTTTGCTGCAAATCGATATTTCTTTCGAATCACTGATCAAACTTTAATTCAATCGTTATTATGGCATCATCAGCCAATCAGCTTGCTACCCTTATACAGGAAACCATCCAAAAAGCTCAAAAAGAGCAAATTAGTTATGAGTCTGTCTATCAAGCGGATCAGCCTGTCGCAGGAAAAAATGAGTTCTTATTCTTCATCAAGCCTGAAATTACCCTTCCCAGTGATACGATCCAGCTAGAAGCAATACTGGATTTGATCATTTCGCGAATTAAGCAGTTCGAACTCAACATTGCCGATGTAAAAGTATTAACTGCCAAGTACCTAAAACAGCACAATATTATCGCTCAACATTATGGGGTGATAAACAAACTGGCCAATGATGCAGTGAGTACGATGTCAGATGGAGCAAAAGAAAAGTTTCAGCAACTCTATGGCTCCTCTGTAAACGAATTGCGGGTGTTAGGAGGCTTCGAAGTATTATCGGCCTTTCCTGAGTTTACCCCAACCACATTGGAGTATCTATGGCAAAATATTTCGGCAAATAAATTAGCGGGTGGTACGTATTGTATTGAAGTTTCCTTTGATGGGGAAAAAATTTATGTAATCGATGGGTTTCATCCCAGACAGCTGGAGCATTTCGTAGCCCCATCTCGCTCTATCGTTGTATTTACGCTAAAAGGAGATATCGATTGGGAAATAGCCCGTGGAGAATTCATTGGTGCGACGAATCCTCATAAAGCATCTGAAAAAAGTCTCAGAAGAGCTTTTCTCAACAACAAAGAAGACCTGGGACTTTCCGACGTATCTCAGGGGATGAATGGCGTTCACCTTTCAGCTGGCCCTATAGAAGGACTCGTAGAACTCATCCGTTACAACTCCAATTTTGAAAGCAACGAACTGAAGACGTATAAAGACTTTGACTTTGGAAAGAAATTAGCTGAACACTTCTCTGAAGAGCAGATTAACAAGATTCTGGATAACATGGATGTAGAGGTAGCAGGGAAGATGGAATCGGTATTTGATCTTACGGAAGAGAAAAACAGCGATGAATCTATAGGGATACTCAAGGAGTATATTGGGTAAGTTGACATATTTACATATGCTCATTTGTCCATGTCTTCAATCCCTCCAGGATTAATATGAGCGGAATTTCAATGTCTTTCCTGGATGAACGCCTTTAGCGTTCCATCAACTCCAAAGGCGTTCAACCAGGAATACGACTTCGTTTCGGCAACCTGCTGAATGAAATTCCGTTTTTGTTAATAAACAATATCTACCTATGCGCATAATCCTTCCCGCGATATTCATATGCTTTTTAAGTACAAATGTGCTGTTTTCGCAGAATACTTTAGCATTGGAAAATATGAGGAAATTTAAGCGGGTGAAATTCGCTCAAGGTGAAACGTTTATTTTCAAGACTGAGAGTAATAAGAAATGGTTGAGTGGTCAAATTGGAGAGGTGTATGATTCTTCTTTTATCTTAGTCAAGACCGTAACTTATTTGGACGGAGATGTGGAGAGGAAAACTGTATTTAAAGATGAAATTCCCATGGCTAATATTCAATATATTAAGTTTCCCGAAGGCCTAAATGGAAAGGCTAGTGGAATTGGCCCAATAGCTTTTTGGGGAGGTATCGCTTTGATAGGGATTTTTGGTGTAAACAGAGCATTGGTAGGGAGTGGCGAAGAAGCGGAATTTGATGGTACAAGCTTCATTATTGCGGGTGGATTGTCACTGACTGGCTTAGTATTAATGTTGAGCAGAAATAAAAAAGTACGCGTCAAAGGGAACTGGAAATTAGTGAGTATGCCTCCGATGACTCCCCTGATAAAAGAAGAAGGCCCACAATAAGATAACATTTACCCCAGTATCTTTAGACGCTTTGCCTGCAGAGAACTCACCTGCCCTTTATTATTCAGCTTTTCCAATACTTCCCTAAAATTGTCCAATTTCGGATACATTTTATCCATCATTTCGGGCTTAAGTCTGGCATCTTTTGCTAAATACACCCTGCCTCCCATTTCTACTACTCTGTGATCCAGCTCGTCTAAAAAGGGAAATAACCGGTCAGTGATAGGAAAATCCAAAGCAAGTGTATATCCCTTCTGGGGAAAAGAGAGTAGACCTTGCTGTTGATCCTCTCCCATCAGTTTCAATACTGCTAAGAAGGAACCTAAGCCAGAGTTACTAATACGTTCCAATATTGACCTGAGTCCCTCTTTACCTGCTTCTTTGGGAATAACAAACTGATATTGTGTAAAACCTTTTCTAC
>CAZZEC010000212.1:0-8270 GCA_964652565.1 uncultured Bacteroidia bacterium | reverse complement strand
CAGGGGATTACCCTTTTGTGTGTACCTTTCCTGGACACTGGCGAACCATGAATGGCGTATTGAAAGTGGTGAGTAGTAAAGGGGTGTGATGGAGAATTGAGCTAATTAGTATGTAAAGAAGTTTGGTAAGGCTAATTGTTGGCTTGGGCTATCTCCTTAGTTATAGACCATTAAGTTTCAGTAATAAAGCTCTCAAACTCTTTGGGATCGTGATAACTAAAGATTTCGATCCCTGGATTTTCATTCGCAAACTTGCGGATTTTTTCCAACGTCTCCATTCGCAATTCATTATTATCAGCCATTTTATTTACCAAATCGTTTACAGGATGGTTAGCATCTTCCAATTCAACTTTTAAGTAATAGGCGTCTCCAACATAAAACAACCTATTGTTTTCTATCTGTATGGCAACTCCACAATGTCCTGTTGTATGTCCAAAGAGCGGAATGAAGAAAATCTCTGCTTCAATATTCAGGCTGATTTTCCGTGCTTCAAACCCAAACCAATCCCAATCTGTTTCAGCATAAGTCTTTATTACGGGATTGTGCGATAAGGGTGTTTGGTTGTATCGGGGATTCCCAGAATGGAAATTGTCAAACTCCTCAATTCCTACATGTACTTTTGCTTTCGGAAAGTCTGAAAGCCCACTTATATGATCGTGATCTAAATGAGAAACGATGCAATCTGTCACTTTTTCGGGATCCAATCCCAAATGTTCAATTTGTCGCACTGCAGTTAACTGTTCATCAAAACGGTAACCGATCATATCGATCGTTTGCTGTCCTATTCTTTCCCCGGGATGTTGGTTGTCCAAAAGACCTATACCTGTATCGACGAGGATGAGCCTCTCATCTGTTTCTAGTAGCAAGCAATGCCCAATACCCCTCATGCCTATGGGCGATTGTATGTCCACACAGTTTAGATGATGTATGCGTACCATATCAAATATTTATGGTACAAAATAGTAGACGGATAGCAGACCAACATAGAACTGTGACGACATGATCTTTTAGCATGTTACAATACGCAGAGGTTCAAATGGATACTTTCTGTTTTGCAGGGAAAAACTTCGAGATGTATTTGTTTGTAAAAACGCTTGAGGTGTATATCCTGAAAAGATTTTAAACTCCTTGTTGAAATAAGATTGGTCGGCAAAATTCAACGTATAAGCAATATCGCTTAGTTTATTAAACTCTTTGTTGAGTAACAAATGAATACTCTTCTGAAATTTGATAATTCTTATATACGTTTGAGGGCTTACACCCACATATTCTTTGAATCTTCGTTGAAACTGTCTTCTCGATAGCTTAAAATAAGATGATAACATCTTCGAATTTACATTTGTCGTGTCCTTCATTATCCATGTGATGCTTTGATCAATCATTCTATCTCGCTTTTGCTTTAGAAGTTGTTGAGCTATTTGGGTACTAAATAGCTCAACAATATTCTGTAGATTGGATGTGTTGTGCAGTAGATCGACAAACTTTTGTGAAAAGATATCATTGATGTCAACAATGGAATTGGTGAGTTCTGATGCATCTATGTCAAACAAGGTTTTAAAAGCAGTGGGCTGGAAGTTTATCCCAACGATCAGCGGATTTCCTTTGATGTGATTTATGCAGGGAGTTGTACTTTGTCCATAGATAAAAGAGGTGGGTAACGGCAAGCCATGTGTATCAAAAACTGCCGAATGACTACTATCATATTGAATAATAATTCCCGGTGATCCATCTGGAATAATACTACAAGTTCCAGATTTTTCGAATAAATCTTTAGCACTTGCAATCCAAAATTTCTTTACTACCTGTCCAAGGTCATTGCTTGGTTTAATCACTGAAACATCCATTCTGGAATCTGTTTTGTTGTTCAAATGGTCATTGATACTACTTGCTAATAACAAGCGTAGTCTAAGATACTGTGTAGGGTTTGATTTATAACAAATGTATACTTAGCAAACTTCAACACATCATAACCTAAGTTATATGACAACTAACATTAAACTCTCCTTGATAATCTTCGCCTTCCTGAGTTTAGTAAGTTGCAAAACCAGCCAGCTACATCAGGCATCCTTACTCGAAAAAGGTATGTATAAAGTAGCCATACTTTAAATGGAGAAGGTAAAACCTTGTCATTTGCCTGAATGGGGTAAATGTGTGCTGTATGCAACATATGTTTGGGCATAAGTCGATACAGAATGTTATTGGCTTATGCAGCGGACATCAATCTTTGGAATACAGGAGATCAAGCGTTTTGAGGCGAGTTGAACAAAGTATAATACGAATAGCATTTAGGATATATGCGACATATCTTCGCATACACAGACGTTATTTGCCACAAAAAGAAAAATACTCCGTATCTTAAAGAAAAAAAGAAATGAGCATAGAACAAGTAAGAACGGAAATCAACCAAATCCTTCAAAAACTCCCAGAAGAAAACCTGATAATCGTTCTTGAATATTTACAAGAGGTTCATAAGCTGACCGGCGAAAAGGTAAAACTTGTAAATGAGTTGAATGTGATTTTAAGGGAAGATAAAGATTTACTCGCACGTTTAGCTCAATGATTGATATTGAAGATGTTTACTTCATTCACTCCATGCTAATTCAAGAATTTGGAGGGAATCCAGGAATAAGAAGCCATGATTTATTGGAATCTGCCATAACGCGCCCTTTCCAGACTTTTGATGGAAACAAATTATACCCTACTGCTCAGGGCAAAGCTGCAGCAATTATAGAAAGTATTGTAAAAAATCACCCATTTGTAGATGGCAATAAACGTACGGGTTATGTTCTTATGCGGCTGATCCTTAGACATAATCAATTGGACCTCAATGTAGATGGAAAATATAAGTTTGACCAAATCAAAAATTGGATAGAAGCGAGTACTGAAAAAATAAGCGGCAAATAACACAAGTTATACCCCAGCTTTCAGCCGATGTATAGCCCAAACCGTTGTATATCATTCTAACATGACAAACCTTGAAATACTAAAAGCAGCGTTAAAAGAATTCTCTGGAATGTCCGAAGAAGCATTCAGTTTATCTTCAACTTTCTGGCGTGAAAAATCATTCAAAAAAGGGGAACTATTCAACGGCTATAAAAATGTTTGCCAGGAGTTAGGTTTCGTGCTTAAAGGTACTTTTCGCTCTTACATTATAGATCAAAAGTCTGGAGATGACAAGAACATATTTTTCTTTTCTGAAAACGGTTTTGTCACTGCCTACAAAAGCTTTGTAAAGCAAATCCCTTGCAATTATTATACAGAAGCATTGACAGATGCTCGGATAGTTTATATCAATATCTTCGATCTCAAACAGCTTTACAAAGAATCCCACGAATGGGAATGCTTTGGACGTTTGACTGCTGAAATAGCCGCAAATATTGTTATAGATAGAGTCGAAAGCTTTTTATTAAAATCACCAGAAGAGCGATACCTTGAACTAATAGAAGCACACCCTGAACTTTACGAAAAAGTTCCTCTTTATCACATTTCATCATATTTAGGAATACAAGGCCCTTCACTTAGTAGAATAAGAAAAAGAATTGCGGGTAAAAAAGATTTTAACTTGGGTTAAGGAAATTCACCATCTTCTTCTTCATCTTTGTCAAGTCTATTTACTGAAGCACAGTTATTTTCAAAAACAAAAACTGATGGTGAAATGAAAAAGTCAATCGAATCAAAAACAATCGTATTTATCCATGGTCTATTCTTAAATTCAGAAAGTTGGTCAGGATGGAAATCTTTCTTTGAAGAAAGAGGATATACTACTTATGCCCCATGTTACCCAGGTCATGATGGTGATCCAGCAAAATTAAGGGAAAATGCACCAGAAAATTTAGGTCAATTAACTTTCTCAGATATAGTAACTCAAATGGAAGAATTCATTCAAGCGTTACCTGAAAAACCCATCCTGATTGGTCATTCAATGGGAGGATTAGTCGCTCAGAAGTTAGTAGAAAAAGAGTTAGCAGAAGCTGCTGTAATAATCAGTAGTGCACCTCCACAGGGAGTTATTACGACAAAGCTGAGCTTTGCCAAATCCAACTTAGGTTTACTAAATCCATTGAAAGGCAATTCTGTCCATTATCCGACTAAAAAGTGGTTCCACTACGCTTTCACAAACACGCTATCAAGGGAAGCATCAGACCGCATTTTTGAGCAATATGTAGTACCTGAAAGCAGAAATATTCCTCGTGAAACCTTGAAAAAAGCTGGAAAGATTGATTTCAAAAAACCGCATGTTCCTATGCTGTTTATTTCTGGAAAAGAAGACCATATCATTCCTGCTTCACTGAATTCGACAAACTTCAAGCGATACAAAGACAATAACAGCATCAGAGAACATAAAATCTTTGAAGGTAAAGATCACTTCATCGTTGGATCAGAAAACTGGCAAGAAGTTACAACTTATGTACACAACTGGATAAACTAAAACGATATACAATAGTATGTAGCTGTCCATGTCTGCTTGCTTCGCAGTAGCCATGGCAGCTACAACACCGTTACCGGCAAAATGAAAATAATTACACCAATTTTGTTGTTATCATTAATTGCTTTTAGTTGTTTTGACTTTAAGCAAAATGATGAGGAAAACCAAGAGAATTAAGTCCTTTACGAGCTGAACTCGCCAGTTTACACACATTAAAAACAGATGATATGAAAGGCCAAATCGCGACATTCTTAACATTTCAAAAAGAAGATGCAGAAGAAGCCATGAATTTTTATGTTGGGCTATTTGAAAATTCAAACGTGGTTAATATCAAACGATGGGGAAAAGAAGGCCCAGTGAAAGAAGGAACAATCATGCAAGCCACATTTCAACTGAACGGAAAACTATTTATGTGTAGCGACAGCCCGCCTATACATGATTGGGGCTTTACGCCTGCAGTTTCAAATTATATAGAATGCGCGGACGAGCGCGAACTGGAACGGTTATTCAAAGAACTATCCGAAAACGGAAAAATTATGATGCCATTAGACAATTATGGTTTCAGCCAAAAATTTGGATTCGTAGAAGACCGATTTGGAGTCTCCTGGCAACTGAATTTGCAGTGAAAAAGCCTGCAGGTAACAGGTGTACACGGACGGTAGTGGTAGTCAATAAAAATAGTTAACTTAGTATCAAAACAACACGTAACACAAGCAATAGATTAATCGTGGAAAGACCCATCAATATTGATCAAGAGATTTTAGGAGGCACACCTGTTTTTTCGGGTACTCGGGTTCCTATAAATAATCTTTTTGATTACCTGGAAGAGGGGGAGGGAATCGCAGAGTTTCTGGAAGATTTTCCTTCTGTAAAAAAATCTCAGGTAGATGCTGTACTTCACATGTCCCACCAATTACTAATAAGTGTTTCAAAGGAAGCTCATGAAAATATTGCTGGATGAATGCGTAACCCATAAACTCAAAAAGATTCTTTGGGAATATGAAGTCTTTACGGTTACGAAAATGGGATTCAGCGTATTGAAAAAATCTCCCTACAAACATGGTAGCAAATCAACTAAAAAAACTTTTCGATTCTTATATTGAATTAAATATTCAAGTATGGGAGAATTTTGAAAAGTTGGGTGAAACAAAAGCCTACCCAAAGGAATGTGTGCTGAAAGAAGCAAATACTACAGCGAGAATTATCTTCATAATTATGGGATTTTTAGCTGGGTTAGCTGAAGAATTAGTTTACAGGGGATATGCTATTTCAACGTTGAAAAGCCAGGGAATTAACAATTGGTTTGCAGTCATTTTAGTATCTATACCGTTTATTTTCCAGCACGGATTAAAATCAATTGACCAATTTTGGTGGTTTTTGTCTTGGGGAATTTTTTAGGGCTTTTTCTATTTGCTTTTAAAAAAGTTGTATGTGCCCATCGCAATACATTGGTTGGTAATTCTATCAGCTATGGTTGCGATTTTACAAGTGATTGAATAATGATAATGATGCTAAACACAAAATCAATAACCTCCTAACCATGTATAAGCATAATACGGGTTGAACGGTTAAAAATGAGTATTTTTATTCCTGAAAAACTTGGCCGAGGGCTGACAGCTAATTCCTTCGAAATCCCTTACTACGCTTATACTTGGCCATTGCAACTCATTTTATCAAAATATTAGCATGAAAAAGCTATTTGCCTTAGGATTAGTGTTTCAGATACTGGCTCACATATCATTTTCACAGTTGGCGATCATGGACGAATAACATTTAGGATATATGTGACATATGTCGTATACACAGACGTTATGCGAAATCAAAAAACACACCAAAAATAGCTGCGCATTGACTAAATTTACGTAAATTTGGTCATGAAAATTAACTTTTTAAACAGGACAATAGAGAAAAAGCTCTTTTCAAGCATGGTTCCTGGTAAAGTGATTGTGCTTCTTGGTCCCAGAAGAGTTGGTAAAACTGTTCTGATCAACAAGATTATTGAAAATTTGAATGAGCCATATTTACTTTTGAATGGCGAAAATCTTGATGCCCGAAAACTATTAGAATACAGAAGTACTCAAAGTTATATCAATCTACTAGGTGGTAAAAAAGTTCTCATTATTGATGAAGCTCAAAAAATTCCAGAAATCGGAGCTAAATTAAAGCTTATGATTGATGAAATAGAAGGCTTAAGAATTTTAGTGACGGGTTCTTCGGCTTTTGACATCAATAAATATACTGGTGAGCCCTTAACCGGTAGGAAAAAAACATTCAATTTGTTCCCTCTTTCTGAATCCGAGCTAAATCAAACTGAAGATATTATTTCTAAGAAAGCGAATCTTAGACAAAGGCTAGTGTTCGGTAATTATCCGGAACTGATACATATACCAGATACTGAAGAAAAAACTGATTACCTCAAAGATCTAGTAAACTCCTACTTACTAAAGGATATTTTAGAATTGGAAAACATAAAAAATTCAGATAAAATCTTTGATCTTCTAAGATTAATCGCCTTTCAAATAGGTTCAGAAGTCTCTTACAATGAATTAGGAAGACAACTTTCAATAAGTAAAAATACGGTTGAAAAATATTTAGATTTACTATCAAAAGTATATATACTCCATTATGTTGGAGCTTTTAGCAGAAATTTAAGAAAGGAAATTGTTAAAGGTAAAAGATGGTATTTTTATGATAATGGAATTCGGAATATATTAATTGGAAATGTGAATCCTATTGAAATTAGAAATGATATCGGTGCTCTATGGGAGAATTACATAATCAGTGAAAGGCTGAAATATCAATCTTATAGTAGAATGTTAGTTTATAACTATTTTTGGCGAACATATGACCAACAAGAAATTGATTGGATTGAAGACAGAGAGGGAAAATTGTATGCATATGAATTTAAGTGGAATCCTTCTAAAAAAGCTAAACAACCAATTGCATGGAAATCGAATTACTTTGACTCTGAATTCAAGGTTATAAATCATGAAAATTACTTAAATTGGATTAACAAGTAAAATTCGCATAACAAAGTGCAAAACGTACATAGCGCCTAAATGGCGCTACAGTTGTTTGCACCGAGTGTTAGTGGAAACTATATTTACTTTCGGTCTAAAATGATGTATTTTGAAAAAAGACAAAAAGTAAGAAATGAATATATCAGATTTAATCACCATATCACCAAATATCCAAAGCGGAGAACCAGTTTTTACAAATACTCGAGTACCTGTGAAAAATCTATTTGATTATTTAAAGGCAGGAGATACTCTAGATGAATTTCTCAATGATTTTCCTTCTGTAAAAAAATCACAACTAATTGACTTACTTACCTTTTTTGAAAATATATTTGTATTAAGCTCCAAGAGTCATGAAAATCATATTGCTTGATGAAAATTTACCAGTCCCTCTAAAAAAAGACTTTTCAGACAACTTCGAAGTATTTACCATTTATGACAAAGGATGGCAGTCAAAAGAAAATGGAGCATTACTACAAGCTATCGTGGATGAAGGGATAGATTTTTTGATGACTGCGGATAGAAATCTTGAATACCAACATAACTTGGAAAAGTATGATTTGAGACTCATTGTATTAATTACTTATGATAATCGATATAAGACCTTAAAAGAAAAAGTTCCGATAATTGAAGAAACCTTGTTAAGTAAAGATTCAGCTGAAGAAAAAATCATCAAAATAGATCTTAGGAAAAAATAGGAATAGCCTTCCACCAACAAGGCATATGCGTCCAGCCTCGCTATCGCTTCAGCCAATCGCATATGCGAGACGTCAAGTCTCATCAAAAAATCGTCCTTCAATAAAAAGGTTTCAAAACAGTCTAAAAAA
>CAZZEC010000211.1:0-8307 GCA_964652565.1 uncultured Bacteroidia bacterium | reverse complement strand
CTCGAACCCAAGATCCAGGTCTATAAAGACATGATGAGTCGTTCCCTAAATGGATCTAATGGTGGATTACTTACCTGTGCAAATAGCTGTTTAAAATAATGCGAAAAGTGCTGAGATTGATGGGAAAGGATTGCTACGGGTGTATCTGCGCCCATAGAGCCAAGTGGTTCAGCACCTTTTGTAGCCATTGGGGCAAGAATAACTTTCAATTCTTCAGTAGTTACTCCAAATAATTGTTGCTGCTGGACTAAGCTTTCGACATCACTGGTAGGTTGAGTAGGGTCTTTCTCAGGAAGCTTATTGATATGTACCTTATATTTATTTAACCACTCACGATATGGAGCTTGTGAACAAATATCGGTTTTCAATTCTTCATCGCTAATGATTCTGCCCTCTTCCAGATTAGCCACAAACATTTTACCTGGCTGTAGTCTACCTTTTTTCAATATGCTGGAAGGATCTACTGGCAATGCTCCTGCTTCGGAGGACATAATGAGTCGGTCATCATTTGTAATACAGTACCTGGAGGGGCGCAATCCATTTCTGTCTAATGTAGCACCTACGATTTTTCCATCTGTAAAACATATAGATGCTGGTCCATCCCAGGGCTCTGTTAATGTTGCATGAAACTCATAGAATGCTCGTTTGGGATCTTGAATGTCTTCATTTTCCTGCCATGCCTCTGGAATGAGCATCATCAATACATGTGGTAGGGAACGACCTGATATCACCAACATTTCAACGATAGCATCCAGATTTCTGGAATCAGACTTATTGGGATCGCAAATTGGAAGGATGAGATCCAATTCATCTTGGGTAAAAAACTCGCTCTGCATCAATTGCTCTTTAGCAATCATCCAGTTTATGTTACCTCTAATGGTATTAATTTCTCCATTGTGTGCAATATAGCGGAAAGGCTGTGCCAACCGCCACTGAGGAAACGTATTTGTAGAAAATCGAGAATGTATCAACGCCAATGCTGAGATAACCCTTGGATCACGAAGGTCTGGAAAGTATGATTGAACCTGAAATGTTCTTAACTGACCTTTGTAACAAACGGTCTTTCTAGAGAATGTAGGTATATAAAAATCATCTCCTATTTGATCTATACTTCTTATTATTAAACGGTTAGCAACCTTACGAAGTATAAACAATTTTTTATCCAATGTATCCAGATCCCATTCCCTTCTCGGTTTAACAAACACTAATTCAATTTGTGGTTCAACCTCAAGTGCAACTGTCCCAATACCAGCCTGATCATAGGGAACAGGTCTATATCCCAGAAGGTCAAATCCCATTCGGTAAATACTAGAATTTAGTACCGCTCTACATTGAATTTGGCGGTCATAATCTCTTGGAAAAAACACCATCCCAACTCCATATTTACCTTCTTCGGGCAGAGTAAAACCCAATTTCTCGCATTCTTCCTTATAAAATTGATGAGGTATTTGTAACAAAATCCCCGCACCGTCTCCTGTATTAGGATCGGCACCAGTTGCACCTCTATGTTCCATATTTTCCAACATCGTCAAAGCATCCGCCACGATTTGGTGAGATTTAAAACCTTTTAGATGTGCAACAAATCCTATCCCACAAGCATCATGTTCAAGTTGTGGCAGATAGAGACCTTGATTATGTTTCAATTGATCAGACTCTTTCATAAACTATGAGTGTTGAGTGTTTACATGCAGGGCATGCAGCTATTAGGTGATTATTAACCACATCACTAGGCTTCATGCTTTGTGATTAATTTCAAATAGTAACAGCTCAGAATTAGGGAATATTATTAATATAAGCTCTAAATTACAAAAAATTCAATGGAATGACAAAATTCTTCGATCAGTATCAATTATTCATATTTTTCTTGTCTTTATCTCAATATGAACACTTAAACACCTAATTGTGTTCAATGCTAATATCAAATTTATTGGCATTCACTTTGACAGTAATAAACAGCTATCAGTCTTTTTACAGCTGATTTTTTGTGTTGGTAAGTAAGACTATATGATTCTTTTCATAATTATTTATGGTTCATTCAACAAAATGCTTCTGATAAGATTATTTTTTTTGTCATGTACAGTGATAAAATGATTGTCTCAACTCATCATTCATTAAGATAACAAAAAAAATGCAAAATTTTGTCTTAAAAACTCTTGCTTCCAAAAAATTTTCTCCTAGAAAATAGACATATTTTTTGATTTGCTTTGACAATATTCTGTCTAATTCAATTTTCAAATCCATTTGTCGGCAAAATCAATTATTTATCAGTATTAACACCCTCACTATAGCTACAACATACTTAGCAAGTAAAGATACTACTGCATGGGATTCGGCTCAGGATACTATACCCTGAGTCGAATTCATCCATGTGTTCTGTGAAGATTAATTGGTAAGTGCTTCCAAACTTTGTCTGAGGACATTCAGTTTTGCTTCTGCATCTTTCTTTTTCTTCCTCTCAAGATTGACCACCTTTTCAGGTGCATTATTGACAAACTTGTCGTTGGACAACTTTTTGAGGGTAATATTGAGAAAGCCTTCGTAGTGTGCTATTTCCTTAAGAATTTTTTCCTTTTCAGCTTCAACATCTACCTGTTTCATAGGAATATAACACCTGTGTGTCTGAATGGGAACCAAACCCGCACCTTCAACCTTCTCATCCACAAAGGCGATGTTAGTTGTGTATAGAAACCGTTCGATGACAGAACTATAATATGTAAACAATTCAGGTTGCTCAGTCTGAATGAACAATTCTATTTCTTCTTTTTGACCAAATCCATTTTCCGTACGAAATGACCGCAGCGTGGTAATTACTTCTTTAATGTGATCAAATCTGTTCAACAACTCTTTGTCCGGATCAAGGTCAGTTTCCAATAGTGTATGATTAATAAACTCTCCTTCTTTCCTTACTCTAAGTAATTGCCAGATTTCTTCTGTAATAAATGGCATTACAGGATGTAACAGTTTGAGGAGTCGTTCAAAAAATCCAATTGTTGCCTCAAGCGTTTCCTTTGCAATAGGTTGGCCATAAGGAGGCTTTACCATCTCCAGATACCACTGAGAAAACTCATCTCTTATGAGTTTGAAGACTGTCATAGCCACATCGGAGATCCTAAATTTATTAAAATGGTCCTGTATCTCCATCATTCCTTCCTGAATCTTCGAATTCATCCATTCGATCGCTATAGTATCTAATGATGAAGGGGCTTCCTCCGTAATTTCCCAACTAAGGATTAACCTAAGGGAGTTCCACAATTTGTTACAGAAATTTCTT
The DNA here is from genome assembly GCA_964652565.1 of uncultured Bacteroidia bacterium. Taxonomy (GTDB): domain Bacteria; phylum Bacteroidota; class Bacteroidia; order J057; family J057; genus JBCCTX01. The sequence goes on along the minus strand of CAZZEC010000211.1, from coordinate 5,036 downwards.
CCTTCTTCTACCTCTTTTTCAGAAAACAACAAGTCATTCCCTGCAGGAGCACTTCGAAGCATACCCATGCGAACACCATCAGCTCCATATTCCTCAATCAGATCTAGGGGATCTGGTGAGTTCCCCAGAGATTTACTCATTTTTCTCCTTTGTTCATCTCGAACTATCCCATGAAAGTACACATTAGTAAAAGGTTTCTGACCTTTGAATTCATATCCAGCAATGATCATCCTCGCCACCCAGAAAAAGATAATATCTGGACCCGTAACCAGATCATTGGTTGGATAGTAGTAATTGATATCTGGATTCTCGGGTCTAGTGAGCCCATCGAACACCGAAATAGGCCATAACCAACTAGAAGCCCAGGTATCTAATACATCGGGATCTTGTTTGAGGTCTGATAATGTTAACTTCTTATTCCCAGTCTTTTTTACTGCCAATTGTAAGGCCTCCTCCTTAGTAGGGGCGACAAACGTATGTTCTGCTCCCTTGATATAGTAAGCTGGTATCTGATGCCCCCACCATAGTTGACGCGACAAACACCAGTCCTGGATATTTTCCATCCAATGACGGTAGGTATTGAGAAATCGATCAGGGATGATTTTTACATCGTTTTTCAGTACTGCATCAAGCGCTGGCTTAGCCAGGTCTTCCATTTTCAGGAACCATTGTAGAGATAACTTTGGCTCTATCGGTACTTTTGTTCTTTGAGAATGTCCTACTTCATGGGTATAGGGTTCAATCTTTTCAAGATATCCCTGCTTTTTGAGCTCTTTTGCAATTTTTTTTCTTGCTCCAAAACGATCTTCTCCAATAAACAACTGTCCTTCCTCAGTAATTCTTCCCCTATCATCTAATACATCAATACTTTCCAGGTTGTGTATGATCCCCAGTTCATAGTCATTGATATCATGTGCAGGAGTAACTTTCAGACAGCCGGTACCGAAATCTACCTTGACATAATCATCCAAAATTATTGGAACTGAACGATTGACCAGTGGAACTAGCACGCGTTTTCCATGCAATGATGTATATCTTTCATCATTGGGATTTATCGCTACTGCTGTATCTCCCAACATCGTCTCTGGTCTTGTCGTAGCAATAATGACAAATGTATCTGGTTCACCTTCTACAGGATACTTCAAATGGTAAAGATTACCCTGAATTGTTTCGTATTCCACTTCTTCATCTGACAGTGCGGTCTGCGCCTTGGGGTCCCAATTTACCATACGTACACCTCTGTAAATTAACCCCTTATTGTACAGCATGCAGAATGCTTGAATAACTGAACGGGAATATGCTTCATCCATTGTAAAACGAGTCCTATCCCAATCACAGCTACACCCTAACTTCCGGAGTTGTCGGAGAATGATCCCTCCATATTTTTCTTTCCATTCATATGCATAAGCAAGAAATTCTTCTCTGGTGAGATCCCGCTTTTGTATCCCTTTATCTGCTAACATTTTTACTACTTTTGCCTCCGTAGAAATAGAAGCATGATCGGTACCAGGTACCCAGCACGAATTGTATCCCTCCATCCGTTTCCGTCTGATCAACACATCTTGTATAGTATTATCCAGGACGTGTCCCATATGTAGCATCCCAGTAACGTTGGGAGGAGGAATGACAATGGTATATGGTTCGCGTTCATCGGGAACAGATTTAAACGCCTTGGCATCCATCCAGGCTTTATACCATTTATCTTCAATGTCAGCAGGGGAATATTTTTTGGATAAGGATTCCATATGAATATTTTTCGGAGCTCAAAATTAGCAGAAAACTCCAAAAGGATAAAGTTTTATTATGAATGTGTAAAAATGAAATGCACTAGTTGGCAGAATACAACTAGCATAGTGAGAGTCAGGGCTAAGCTATTGACGTTTGTCGGATACTGGCATGAACCTTATAGTCTACCGCTTTTCTTTTTTTGATCCTGAAAAAACGTCCAAGCAGAGGATATCACGTAAACCAGCCCTCCGAGGAGTGCCACTCCTAAGATAATTTTAAATGTGCTCATCAACGTATTGACTAGCATGATACTCAAAACAACAACAGCAACAGGAAGGACTACCTTACCCCATAAAGGCATTTTGGAGTAGGTCTTGTACAGAAAGTTGTTTCTCATCTTTTTCATACCCGAACGCTTGCTCTTATTTTGATATTTAGACATAGCATGTATATTATCTCTAATCTGAATAAACGGTTCTTTTCTGCTATGGTTACATCTGTTAAATTGAAAAATTACAGATCAATTGCTAATTAAATATACAAAAAAAAATCGAACATATTGACAGATCTCATTTTCTCAATAGGACAAACGCCCTAAAATTTTTCATAACTACTAATCTGGGGCTTACTTTGATCCAATGTTTAAATATTCCAATACTGACTAATTGATAATGAATTATTCACGAAATTTGGTGCGTTCGCACTATTTTTTCATTATAACATTGATCGCAGAACTTCCTCCACTTGTATTTACTTCCAGATAATATATACCTGGTGCATATGTTCTTGCATCGATCATCCCTCTATATCTTTGATGTGGAGCATATTTTTTCTCTGTGATACGTCTACCTGAAAAATCGTACAAATTGATCCTGAAAGACTGTGAGTACTGAAATTCGATTTCAAACACGATGTAATCCTGGGAAGGATTTGGAAAAACGCTAAACGTACTTTCAGGCGGTAATACATTTTCTGTAGACGTTACATTAGGTATGTTAAAATTAAACTGTTGCTCGCAACCTTCCGAATCAGAAACCATCAAGGCATAAGAACCGGTAGAAAGTCCTGATATAATTGAATCTGCTTCTGGTAGTATTTCTCCCTCCGGGTCAATCCAGGTATATGTATAAGGCGGGAATCCACCTTTAGGGATAGCAATAGCCATTCCAGGGCTGATCATGTCCGATGGGGCAACCAGTATATCAGTTACAATAGACGAACATCCCCCTGTATGAGCTTGTATCACCCACACAAAACGCAAGGAATTTCCTGCAAGATCTTCAAAACGCTCAATAGGAGCCCACCCTCCATCAGGAAGAGAATCTGACCTGATCCAGCTTGTAAAGGGAGTATATAATTCATCTGTATAAGCCACAAATAATGCGTTTTCGCCTCTTTGATGTACTCCAATCATGAACTTCTCTCTACCGAGAGATATTTTCTCTTTGAATTTCAGGGTTAAGAATAGTCCCTCAGATTCAGAAACATCCTCCGAAAGAATGACATAGGGTTCTGTTCTACCCACTTCGACAGGGATTTCTTCATCTAATGTATAAGCCGCAAAAAATACAGTATCTCCTATATTAAATGTATCGGGAAGGTAGAGCAAAGCTGAAGCTGAGGTAAGTATGTCTGGTTTTCTGTTTTCAAACAATTGAGCCAATACTACATGCTCTTCTGGAGATCCATCAAATCCCGTGGCATTTGTAAAGGTTTCATCTATCCATACCCTATCCCTTGCCCAGGTAGTATCTGTAAGTGCGAAGCCATTATACAGGATACTATTGTTGCTGGGGTCTATATCACGATTTGAAGGAATATTCAGATTGTAAGATATCTGATATGAACCTTTTACCTCGAATAAGGAAGTAGTATCTATAGCAATTGAAAATGTATCACCTGGTGAAAATGAACTTTCTGTAAACTGTGTCTCATTCCATAGCGTATCCCGGTCCTGGGCTATGATAATATTTGTTTGTAAAGATTCTACTAACTGTGGGCCTATATTAAACGCTCTCAAACCCAATTTAAACGGAATATTTTGTCCTACAGGCACCAACGTATATTCATCTACCGGCAAAACATCTACGATCTCCAGATCTGTAATTCCATTGGACTGAGCATTAATAATGGATATATCATCGATAAATAACAGAAATCGATCAACAGACTGGTTCCGAAAAGCAATGTGTATTTGTTCTCCTGCATACGCATCCAGTAGCACAGATTTTCTAGCCAGAAAACCATCTGCTTCCTCATCCAGAAAGATCATTTCATCGAAATCAACTATGTCATTCCCTGTTGTGCTTACTCTGACTTCATAGCCATCTGGAAAAGTACTCAGGGCAGTTCCTGCTTTCCAGGATAGGGTATATAATCCTGAATCAGGAATACTCACAGGTGGGAGTATCATCCAATCATCAGTGGCTTCTGGGGATTCTGATGACTGATTTTCAATGTAAAAGGAAGTACTTACTGCTACTCGATTGGTAGGGCTGAGGCCGAGTATTTCACCTAATTCTTCTCCTGATCGTACAACCCAGGCATTATCTACAAAATCCACCTGAGCTTCAGGCGTAAGTTGATCCTGGTCGAGCAATACAATTTCAGCAGGCATTCCCTGCTGAAAATCATAGTTAATTAATGTATCAGGTAATTGAGCAAATACTCTGGTACATAGCAATATGAACATAAGAGACTGTGCTATTGCTATATACCATAATTTTATCATATAGTCTTTATTCAATAATCATACGCTTATAAACGGCTCCTTTACTCGTACTAATTTCCATTACATATATACCGGAAGCCCAATTTCCCACAGAAATCACTTCTCTCAGACCAGAAGTAATCTCACTTTGACTTGTGTATTGGACACGTCCACGTAGATCATACAATTTCACTTGTACCTCATCAGGTTGTATCAAATTCACATTGAGATTCAATATTTCGCTGGTAGGGTTAGGATAGATGTCTAATTCATTAATACCCACCGCTAAGGGATCTTGTGCCGATGTTGTCCGACCAATAACTGCCAGGAAAAATTGTTCACATCCATTGGCATCCTGAACGGATACATTATAGCGACCTACTGCCAATCCAGAAAGTGTTGAATCAGTTCCTATAGATAAAGTATCACCCGTTGAGTTTTCCCAAACGTATGTATATGGAGCAGTACCTCCACGGGGTATAATACTGGCTGTACCTCCTGTGGAATCATTTACTTCAGTTACCAACTCACCTCCAAATGTGCCACATCCAGAAACATTGGCTCGGAGCATAAATACACGCTGAGGGTCAAAATTAAT
>CAZZEC010000210.1:0-8314 GCA_964652565.1 uncultured Bacteroidia bacterium | reverse complement strand
TTGCTACGATGCTTGTCGTATATTTTTATATCAACCCCTAAATCAACCACACACACATGATTGCTTCTTTAAAAGCTTATATATATCCATTTTATGCATGGATAATCTGTATGTCATCCTTGACCCTTTGGTCTCAAAATACAGCAATTCCGGGCCACGCGCACAATGATTATTACCATGATAAACCTTTGATAGAAGCGCTTGAGTTAGGTTTTACCAGTATTGAAGTAGATGTATTTCCTATAGATGGAAAACTCTATGTAGCTCATGATCCCCCAGAGGACTTAAGCCAATACCAAACTATAGAGGAAATGTATTTAGCTCCCCTTAAATCTTATATAGACGAACATGGGAAACTATATCATACTACTGATAGTAGACTTTTTCTTATGGTTGACATCAAAAAAGATGGTGCTAAAGCATTCGAGATACTTAGACAACTTCTTGTAAACTATTCGGAAATCATCCAACATAAATTCTCCCAGGGCTGGAGTAATGGTCCAGTAAGAGTAGTACTTTCCGGAAACAGACCGTTTGATGAAGTATTGCAAGATACAGAAATGTATATGGCACTAGATGGTAGGCCTGAAGATCTGGGAAAGGGATATGATTCCTTTCAGATGCCCATTATTAGCAATCATTTCAAAGGAGTTGTACAGTGGAATGGCAAAGATCCGTTAACAAGACATGATTTCCTTCCTGTAAAAAACCTAACAGAAAAAGCGCATGCTGAAGGTAAGCAAGTAAGACTTTGGGCTAGTCCGGAAGACGAACAAATATGGAGTTATCTGTTAGAGGCAGAAGTGGATTTTATCAATACAGACCAACTGGAAAGGTTGAGAATATTTTTTGACAGTCAGGAATAAATTCTCAAAAAGTGCGGACTTCAGGCTATCCGCACTTTTTGAGCGTTACTCATTCAGATTACAATTATCGGAGAATCCCGTTGCATTAAAACAATACGTAATGCTGGCTTTTTGCGTACCACTTTTTTCAATGGTAAGCTTTAAATTATGTTCTCCATTCCGCTTGGGAGAGCAATATTCAAAAAAGTAAAAGCTATTTACATTTGAACTAATTCGCTGTGCGATTCTACTGAAAGATTCCAACAAGGCATTGAAATTATCTACAAACTCAAACCCATCTCTCCCAAACAATTCCAATTTGTCTCTATCTATAATTTCGCCTAAGCCTATAGTATAAAAAGCTACTTCCTGCCCAATGGTAGAATTGATTGCATCTGCTGCATCTTGAGCGGATCTCCAGGATGCTTCATCGTCTCCATCTGTAAAGACAACCAATTGTGAAATACTCACTACTCCATCTTGATCTACACCTTCCAAGCCTTTTACCAACAAGGCCCCCTGTTCAATTCCTCCATGGAGGTTGGTAGATCGGTCTCTACTTATATTGGAATTTATACCATTAATTTCATTTTCGATTTCAAGGGTATCCGAAGTAAAGTCCAACAATTGGTGAATGGTAGAATCTCCATCGAACCAATATACAGCAGCTAGTGGATTACCATTGCTGTTCCTGATGATTCCTTTAAGAAAAGCCAATGAAGCATCTTTTAAATTCTGTAAGGAGTTTTCACTATTGAGGATACTCCCACTTAAGTCTAACAATAGTAGCGTATATATATTAAATTCACCGGCGATCGGAGTAATTTTGACTTCACTTTCCAAACGGTTTATCATTTTATCATTTTCGAAAATCGTGAAGTTATCTTTCTCCAGGTTTGCTACCCCTACGGTATCACTATTGATCACCTCTTCGATTTTTAGCTTCAATGAAATATTTTGAGGTAAAGAAAATCCGTTATCGGCCAAGCTTACCAGTAGGCCATTATTACTTATAATAGGGTCGTCACTACAAGTAACATCTTCATCATCTGGAGTAACTTCTGGCTGAGGTTCAGGTGCGGGGGTATCATCTTCTGTATTTCTACAAGCGGAGAATAGGCCTGTTATTGCAAGGATTAAAGAAAGAAACAATAATCTTCTGATCATAATGCGGTGTTTGTTGGAATCAACTTTACAAAGACGTTTTAAATATATACGTAAAATTACGTAAAAAGCAGTCTTTTACAAGTTGAGAAATTTTTGTACTTCGATTACATATTATCTTCTTCCAAACATTTGCATGGCATTCATGGCAGATCGATTCATTTTTCCTCCTTTTGACATCTTATTCATCTTCTTCATCGTCTTTTTCAGCATCTGAAACTGCTTCAGCAGTTCATTTACCTCTCTGATGGGGCGACCACTACCTAACGCTATTCTCCTTCTTCTGGAACCATTGATAAGTTGAGGTTTCTGCCTTTCTTCTTTGGTCATAGAATAAATAATGGCTTCTACGTGTTTGAAAGAATCATTTTCCAGATCCATTTGCTTGGTAAGCTTTCCCATTCCCGGAATCATTCCCACGAGGTCTTTTAGATTACCCATCTTCTTGATAGCCTGGATTTGAGATAGGAAGTCATCAAAATCCAGTTCATTCTTTCGTATTTTCTTTTGAAGCTTCTCTGCCTGATCCTGATCAAATTGTTGTTGGGCGCGTTCTACAAGGGTGAGGACGTCTCCCATCCCCAATATCCTGGAAGCCATACGATCAGGATAAAACAAGTCCAGTGCGTCTAGTTTTTCTCCTGTACCTATAAATTTGATAGGTTTATCTACTACCGAGCGAATCGAGATTGCTGCCCCCCCACGTGTATCACCATCAAGTTTGGTAAGAACCACTCCATTAAAGTCTAATCGATCGTTGAACGCTTTCGCAGTATTGACAGCATCTTGCCCTGTCATGGCATCTACTACGAACAGGATCTCATCAGGATTAACAGCACTTTTGATTGCTTCTATTTCTGTCATCATTTCCTCATCCACAGCCAATCGACCTGCTGTATCTATGATGATGACATCTCTTCCTTGAGACTTACCCTCTTTAATACCCACCTTCGCAATTTCAACGGGGTCCTTATTACTTTCATCTTTATACACTGCTACCCCCACTTGCTCCGCCAAAACGCCCAACTGGTCAATTGCAGCGGGTCTGTATACGTCACCAGCCACAAGCATAGGGTTTTTTCCTTGCTTTTTGAGATACATCGCCAGTTTACCAGTAAATGTTGTTTTACCAGAACCCTGTAAGCCAGCTATAAGAATTACTGTAGGAGGCTTGTTGGCAAACTGAATTCCTTCTTGCTCACCTCCCATCAATTTGCTCAACTCTTCATGAACAATCTTAACGAGCAACTGACCCGGTGAGACAGCAATCAAAACATCCCTCCCCAGAGCTTCTTCTTTCACTCGATTGGTGAAATCTTTGGCTACTTTATAGTTAACGTCTGCATCTAATAATGCACGACGCACTTCTTTCAACGTTTCAGCAATGTTGATCTCCGTGATCTTTCCCTGACCTTTAAGCGTCTTAAAGGCTTGTTCTATATTCTGTTGTAAGTTATCAAACATACCCTGCGTTATTCCTTAATGAAACTATCTTACAAATATAAAGAAATCTATCGTATCTAATCTATCGTATCTCTGAATGTAAAGGACAAACGCACCTAATTTTATAAATAATTCATTGTCAGTTAATTATAATTAAAATATTTATATATTGAATCAACTTAAGCTACTGACTAGCAGCCGTTAATGATTTCAGTGCGTTCGCCCTGCTGAATGTATGTCTTATATACTATTAATCAAATGTTCAGTATCTGCCAATTTTATGGCATGACCCCTAGTAGGTGCATATAATTCCACTAAATGTAACCCTGTATTGGGTTGAGTATATGCTTCCATGTTGGATATATCCTGATCAAGTAAGCCACTTAGCAATATACGCAATAACCTGCCATGAGAACATACTAGTACTCTTTCACCAGCATGTTTATCAAACAAATAGGCAAGTGCCTTCTTTGATCGCTCCCATACTTGAATAGGAGTCTCACCTCCATCAACTGAAAGGTCGAGTTCGCCTTCTGTCCATTTTTGTTTGACTGCTAAAAACTCAGCTTTCTGCTTAGGGGAAGGTACCAATCCTTCGTGAACACCCCAGCTTATCTCTATTAACTGCTCTACAGATTGAAGTTGATAACCTTTTTGCAACCAAGGGCTCAAGGTCTGTGCTGTTCTCTGTAATGGACTACAATACAAGGCATGAAATGTTTCTTTTTGATAATGATGAAAGAATGCTTGTGCTTGTTGAATACCCGTTGTATTTAACGACGAATCGACTCCCCCACCCTGGACAATACCGTTTTTATTATAATCTGTTTCTCCATGCCTGATTAAATAGAGTAATACATGCTCCATGAAATAAAGTTGCCTTAATAAATTAATAGTGCAAAGGAATAATGTATAATACATTAACCTTTGCACGTCAAAAATGATGCATGACAACTTAAAATCCAATTCGTTTTGCTATCCTTCCTCACTATTAATACAAATAGGCGAGTACAGGATTTTTATCACTTAAGTGATTAAGAATTAATTGAGCGTACTGAACGTTTCCCGTTATTTCCATTACGCGATCGTTGAGAAATATATCCACTTCTGTCAGACTCACTTCACCATCCTGATTCATATCTGCTTTTCCAGCTAGTGCTTCCCTTAATGCCTGAAAGATAGCTCCATGATTCCATACCCCTCTCTGGCTGAAGGAATCATTGTACCAATATGATGCAAGAAATGCTACCTCTTTTGTATCCAAATGATTCTTTCGCAAATAATCATCGATCTGACTACGGGTGAGATTTGCATCACATACTAATATTTTTTTACAAGATATATGGCTGATAGTCTGAATTATGTAATCAAGAGTAATGGGATTACTCCTAGGAACGTTTCTCGAAGGTATAATTTCAACACCTCGGGATTTGTTTTGAGCAGTGCCATATACATTTATCATGATCATATCCTCAGAACTAGCACGTGTCTTTAGTCGATGCATTTGATGTCTAATATCATCCAATGCATCATCAATATCATCGAAAGGCATAATTTCAACTTTGCGATAATTTTTTCCTTCCTGATCGGATAGAATATGAGACAGCATCTGTATATCATCCGATACATGTGAAGTAGATGAAAAAGACTGATCATAATTTTTTTCAGCATTTCCTAATGATATCGAATACAAATTCCCCAAGGGTCTTTCACGTCCCATCACTTTAATGTTCGTTATTGCAACTGGCTCATCCTCTGGAAGATAATCTCTTTCATACTGATCAGAATCAGAATGCGTTTGCTGAATGTCCTGATAAACAGGCTTTGAGTGCGTTTCATAGCGTTGGTTGAACGATTGCGGGTCATCCACCCTTGAGGGGCTGAGAGAAGATCCAATCTCTCGATAACCAATGATCAACCGTTGTCCTGGAAAGATCTTTTCGTTTCTCAGGTTGTTCATTTCCAAAATCTGTTGAGTAGTCAACCCATTTTCCTTGGCAATCCGGTAAAGATTTTGGCCCTGCTTAACAATGTGTATATTGGGTTCTAATTGTGCAGGTACTTGAGCTGCAAGATGTACTGTGTTTATACACAGAAACAGCATCACAGCCCATTTTGACATGATTTTATGCGCAAATGTACACATAACCTTTTTCTTTAATCCCTGTTGATTCATATAAAACAAGAGCAATATAGTATAAAAAATGTATATTACGAAATTAAATTATTACAATAATTAATAATATTTGGTTTTTACGGATATCAATTCCACTACTAAGATAGTCTCTAGCTTAAAATCATCACGATAAATAAAACTTATTGACTTACATTTATACCTTATGAAACGAGAGATTAAAATAGGTCTCACTGTAATGCTTGCACTATTATTGTTATATCTTGTGTTGGCCTGGATAAATGGTAGCAATATTTATCCCAGCAACTCGATATCCTATCGGATACATTTCTCCAATATAAGTGGACTCCTAGAAGGTGATCCAGTACATTACAGAGGTTACACCATAGGAAATGTTACTAAGATTACTCCACAGTCTGATCACATTGAAGTAATTATACAAATCCAACGAGAAATTCCCCTGTTTGCTGATGCGTACGCGGAAATACAGCCTAAAGAATTAATGGGAGGCAAACAAATTCAACTCGTTCAAGGAGCACAAAACAATACCCGATTATCGAATCAGGAATTACCTGGATATGCTGCCCTCGATTTTTCAAGTGGCTTCTCCAGAATGGGAAATGTGCTGAAACAGGTTGAAAGCATAGAATTACAAGCCATGATTTTACAATTAGACTCCCTTTTTCACCAAACTCATCAAATCATGCTTGCCCTGGACCCTCAGACTTTACAAAACACTACTTATCTTCTTAACGAAAATCTTGTCTATCTCAATACGATTCTCTCAGAAGTACAAAATAACAGACTCATCTCGAATTTGGATAGTACTATTCAAAACGTAAACCAATTAACAGTTGAGGGCAATCAAATGATGATGTCTGTACAAGAAACCTTAAGCACTGTAGACACCGCTTTAATACCCAATCTAGTAGCTGTAACTGACACCCTTCCTCTGTTGCTTTCACAAACTCGTAGGCTGATGTCGAGCACACAACAGGTAATTGAAAATGAACATGGTTTCATCGGTCAAATGCTCAACGATACCACGTTATTTACAAAAGTAGATAGCTCACTTATCCTACTCAATCAAGTATTGAGACAGATTCAAGAGGATAAAATCATCGTTGGATTTAAACGCAGAAAATAGAGTAAAGGGATTGTAATGAAGAGCCAACATTTACTGATGTTTATGGTTATGCCAAAAATATTGTAAAGAAGTGTTAAAAATTTCCTGGTCAGAGCTATATAAGCACCCCTTACCAGAAGGACATAGATTCCCGATGGAAAAATACGAACTCATTCCAGAACAGCTCTTATATGAGGGTACTATCACAGATGAAAATCTTTATGATCCGGGCAAAGCTACAGAGGAAACAGTATTGTTGACTCATGACCCTGTATACTGGCATCGACTAAAAAATCAGCTCATTACTCCCAGGGAACAAAGAAGGATGGGCTTTCCGCTTTCGCCCAGACTTGTAGAACGAGCTATCACTATTGCTAATGGTACGATACAGAATGTGTTCTATGCCGAAAAATATGGGATTAGTATTAACGGCGCCGGTGGTACTCATCACGCATTTAAAGATCGAGGAGAAGGATTCTGTTTATTAAACGATATTGCTATTGCTGCCAATTATTTGATTACACATCAACACATCCATCAAGCGCTGGTGGTAGATCTTGATGTACATCAAGGGAATGGAACAGCAAAATTATTTGAGACAGAATCCAGGGTATACACTTTTAGTATGCATTGTGAAGCAAATTACCCATTACACAAAGAAAAATCCGATTTGGATATAGGGCTTCCTCCCTTCACGCATGATGGTTTCTATCTTAAAACCCTACAAAATATTCTTCCTGCTCTTATTGAGGAAGTGCAACCAGATGTAATATTCTATCTATCTGGTGTGGATATTTTACACACTGATAAGTTGGGAAAGCTCAATTGTAGCAAAGCAGGATGTAAATCCAGAGATGAATATGTTCTGAAGTTGTGTAAACAACACAATATACCTGTTACCATTTCTTTGGGAGGAGGCTACTCTCCGCTTATACGGGATATTGTAGATGCGCATTGTAACACGTTTCGCGTGGCCCAAGAAATATTTTTTTAAAATTTCAACTTGTTCGTAAGATCCTTTTTTCTCCCATTTACCTTTAGCGCACGTTTGAAGCTTCTATTGTTACCTGAATGATCTTCGATATAATCGTACTGGAAGTCTGTGTAAGTATTCATCCAATCCCTGAATTTTTGAGAAAACTGAGCTTGTACCCATTTGTCCGGAGTTAGAAAGGCAAAGAAGCCAGACGACTTCAATAACCGTACTCCCTGCTCAATTATGTATAAATAAAAATTCCCCTGTGAATCATATGATTTTAGATTTTCTCTCAAATGTCCATTAAAAGATTTAAAATTTTCCTGTCTGATTACTGGTGGAGAGCTAATTACCAAATCAAATCCCGAGAACCTACCAAGCTCCTGTTCATCATTGGGAAATACATCGAGTGTTTTTATTTTTTGCCAAATATCATACGGAGAATTCATTTGATCTGTCAGATATTGAATTTCTGACTCTATATTAGTTCGGGAATCCAACTGAGTATTTGGCTCACTATCAGGCACCATATCCCATAGACTAGGTGTCGGAATAAGTTTTGCCAACCTTGCTTTTAATTCAGTAATTCTCTCCTCTCGAGGGTCTCTTTGCCATGTAGATAATGA
>CAZZEC010000209.1:0-8373 GCA_964652565.1 uncultured Bacteroidia bacterium | reverse complement strand
TACAATTATCATGCTATTTTACCAACGTACTTATTTATCCTATATTAAATTCTCCCTATTTTTCACAAAAATATAGGATACATGAATACTTCCGATCTTACAATCCTAAAAAGTTCAGAATGGTCTCAATGCCTCGAAGCGCACATTCTTGAAGATCCTGCAAAAATTGCCCTTAGTGTTTCCCATCCAACTATACCTACCACTTTGCTTGCAACACAAGTAAAATATCTCCAAAAAGCAGCAAAAAAATTACCCTCATTCTACCATAAGCGTTGCATACTAACTCCCAGGGCTTTCGAGCAGTCGAGTAGTGAAATCACTGCACAGATGAAACCCTTTTCGGGGAATAACTGTCTCGACTTAACGGGAGGACTAGGCGTAGATAGTGTACATTTTTCAAATCATTTTTCATCTGTTACTACCATCGAAGCCGACCCCATACTCGTAGAGATTAGTAAGATAAACCTATGTAAGCTTGAAGCAACAAACGTAGAATTTCATCTTTCTGACGCTCAAACATTTCTCAATAACTCTCGACTCCCTTTTTACGACTTGATTTATCTTGACCCCGATAGAAGAACTTCACTGGGCCAGCGAGTCATTCGACTGGAAGATTGTCAGCCTCCTGTATTGGAACTCATTGATCTAATTTTTCGACATACAAATACCTGTGTGATTAAAGTCTCCCCACTATTTGACATAGATGAAGCTTTTCGGAAATTCAACCATGTTGCGAAGCTACACGTATTGTCCGTACATAGTGAATGCAAAGAGTTGCTGATTGAAGTCTCTTCTAGCCCTGTTCTAGAAACCGAAATTCTGATTAACACCTATCGGAATGGACAAGTCTCAAGTTTTAGTTTCTTGAATAGCCATTCCGTATCAACTCCCTACGCACAAAAAATTCCTGAAAATGTTTCTTACATCTATGAACCCGATGTAGCTTTTTATAAAGCTCGCTGTACTCAGGAACTATTTGCTCAGTATTTTCCACAATTGAAAGGCACGATGAATCATTCAGATGGATACTTTTTTGCTCAAGGAAAGCTTCGGGAAAAATTTCCCGGTAGGGTATTTGCCATTCGGGAAAGGATGAGCTATCAACCGCGTAAACTCAAAAAAAGGATTAAATCTGATATTCCGCAACGTATACATCTTACACAACGATATTTTCCCCTGTCCATTAAACAAATCCAACAACAACTTCCCGTGATTCCAGGAGGAGATGAATACTTGATCTTTACCATGGATGAACTCTCACATAAGCACGTTTTCAGGGTCGAAAGAATTGATAGAAATTAACAGTGCCTTATGTGATGAATATCACTTTCTCAAACAGAAGATTCACATACATTTACATGCACTTAATACATTTAGTATGTTATGTACATAAGGTCTTTTCTAGTTCTCATCATTCTGTTTTTTTCTACAGGATACACACTTCATCTTTATAGCCAATCTTTTACTGAAAAGCTCAAAGAATTTAAGCTGGAGCCCTTTGTGATGCTACAATTCTGGTCTACCTATACGTTAGGGCAGGAGATTTACGATCTTGAACAAAGTAGCTATGAAAAGGTAGAAAATAGATTGAATTTCCAAGTCCGTCGTGCCAGATTAGGATTTCGGGGAGAACCCTATGAACGATTAAAGTTTTCATTCGTTGGGGCTTATGACCTTATCGGTAGAGATGTGCTGACCGGAACGATTGGAGGTGTCAATCCGCCCGATCCATCATTTACTATATGGGATGCTTTTATACAATGGAAAATCTCCCCTAACAATGATTATTTTCATATTACCGCTGGATACTTCCGCCCTCAATTCAGCCGTGAAAGTATTACTTCAGGCTGGTCAACAAATTCCTTCGAAAAGTCTATGTCTCAAAATTACATACGGAAACATCTCGTGGGTACAGGCCCTGGTAGAGCTGTAGGCATAAATTTGGGGGGCTTACTCTTAAAAGAAATTGATATAGGTTTTAATTACAATATAGGAGTATTCAATCCCCTGCTTACAGGAGATCCAAATCAAGTGAGTTTTGGCCACACTGTAGGTAAAAAATATGCTCCACTAATAGTAGGTAGAGCAGTTATCCATATAGGTGATCCGGAACAAGAAGTATATAAGATTGGGTATGATATTAATTATTACAACTTGCGAAAGGGTTTATCGATAGGACTAAATGGAAGTTATCAGGGAAGTACCGATCTATTCGAACAAAGTTCTGCATTAGGATTAGATTTTTTGTTCAATTGGGACCATTTGAATCTGGATGGAGATATCGTCATTATGACTCGTGCGGGGTCCAGGCTTGACAATGGTGTAGAACGATCATTTGAGTACAACTCACAAACAGGTCATATTAGAGTCGGATGGAATTTTTCCTTAAAAAATAACAAATTAATAGAACCTGCATTCATGTATATGCATTTCAAAGGAGGGAAAGGGTTAATACAACAGGCAAATGCTGACGCAGTGAGGAGTTTTTCAGGTACCGAATCTACTTATGATCTGGGGATTAACTGGTACCTCAATAGAAAACACCTCAAGATAGCGCTACATTACACATGGAGGAATGGTGAATCAGGAAATGCAGGCGAAATTTCGCAGCCCAATCAATATTTTAGTCAACGAAATGCAGGAACCATAAAGAGAGGAGATTACGTTGGATTGGGTCTATCCACTATTTTTTGATTAAGACTTTGATAATAGGTCAATGCCGATTCTATTTCATTCTCATATATTTCCTGATTAACTTCAAATTTACCGATTCCCTTTAACAGTGTACAAAGTATCTTGCCTTTCTGATTCTTTTTGTCCTGCATCATTTTCGTATATATTTCAAAATAAGCCTCCGAGGGAATGGAAACCCAGGAATAAAAGTGCTGTATGTAGGTTGTAATTTCTTCTAATTCCTGTTGAGTGATTTTACTTCTTGTATATGAAATATAGCTTTCACCAATCATCCCAATAGCAATTGCTTCACCATGAAGTAGCGTAGGTAATTCCTCTCTTTCCAAAAATAGACTCTCAATGGCATGCCCCAGTGTATGACCAAAATTTAGTGCTTTCCTGGAACCATGCTCTTTCGGATCTTCTTCTACTATACGCGATTTGATCTCTATTGAATGTTGAATAAGTTTTGCAAAATCTTGACTGTGAATATTCAATTCATTTATTAATGCTTTCCAAGCAGTGGTATCTGCAATCAAATGATGCTTGATTACCTCTGCAAAACCGGATATTAATTCATTTTCGGGGAGTGTCTTTAAAAAATTCGGATTAATGTAAACACCTTTTGGATTGATAAATAACCCAATATGATTTTTATACGAATTAAAATCAATTCCTAACTTTCCCCCTACGCTGGCATCCACTTGCGCAAGAAGCGTAGTAGGTAACTGAACAAAATCTATCCCTCGCTTATACGTACTTGCAACAAACCCTCCCATATCACCAATTACCCCTCCTCCAAGGTTTATGACGAGCCCTCTGCGATCAAATTGATGGACTGTCAGCGCTTCCCAGATGTTCACACAAGTCGATATATGTTTAAACTGTTCTCCGGGGAGGATCTCGTATACAACGTGTTCAGGAAGATAGGGTAAAAGAAGTGGATAACAATGTTGATGTGTATGAGTATCAACGAGTACGAATATTTTGGAATAATTTTTTAATTGCAGAAAGTCTTTTAACAATTGCAGTGAATGTTCACCAACGATGATGGGATATTCTAACATATTACTTAACCTTTTCTGTCTGAAAGATAGAAGATTTTTGTATTTTTCTCGAGACTTCTTTTAATCTAGTCATCTCAATACCAGAATCATTCTTCTATTTTTTATCCAAAACTATATACTATCACAACTATGTCACTCATTGAACAATTACAACAGCAAATTGGCCCAGAAGCTATCCAAGGCCTTAGTCAACAATTAGGTACTGATAAGGATACTACTCAAAGCGCAGTAACACAAGCACTCCCTATGATAATGGGTGTCCTCGCAAATAGAACAGGTACAAGAGACGGAGCATCTTCTATCATGTCTATGATTGACCAGGAAGGTGATGGCATACTAGATGATATTGTAGGTTTCCTAAGCCGGTCCGATAATGGATCAGGACCTAGCATTTTAAATAACTTGTTAGGTGAGAAGCGAGGAAAAGTTGAGGAGGGAGTAAGCCAAATGACTAATCTCGATACAAATACATCTAGCCGTTTACTAGAAAATCTGGCACCTATCGTTATGGGTTTGCTGAGTAAGCAAAAAAATCAGCAAGGGTTAAATATAAGCGCTATTGCAGGACTGTTGGGACAGGAGGCAAAGCAAGCTGACGCTGGGGGAGCTATTGGGATGCTAAATAATTTATTGGACCAGGATGGGGATGGTAGCATGCTGGATGATGCGATGGACTTCCTGGGAGGTTTGGGAAAAAGATAATAAACACTATATCAGTTTATTTAATACATATCACATAATTTTAAACTGATATATTGCAAAAATGTAGAGGATACACTTGATCAGGTATCCTCTTTTTTTATCGTTTGTATGTTTGTAATTTCAACGCTGAACTCCAAAAGAAGAATTCATGCTAGGCCTACAAATGAAGACTGACCCAAAATGGGTCAAACATGTCGTGGAAAGAAATATTGAGGAGATCCTTACCGATCATGCATACTGTGAGCAAAAAGCAGCCTCAACTGCTATATCGCTGATTGTACAATATCCTGAACATCCCGAATTAGTCGAGAAGATGGCTGACCTTGCGCAGGAAGAAATGGGGCATTTCAGGATGGTATTTCAAGAAATTCAACAGCGTGGGTATAGCTTAGGTAGAGAACGTAAAGACTCATATGTAAATGAGTTAGTGAAATTTACGAAAGTAAAAGGTAAGGGTAGAGAGGAAACACTAGCAGATAAATTGCTGTTTGCAGCTATGATTGAAGCGAGGTCTTGTGAAAGGTTTAAAGTGTTATCTGAAAATATTGGCGAAGAAGGATTAGCCAATTTCTATTATAAATTAATGGTCTCAGAAGCAAGGCACTATACGATGTTTATCAAGTTGGCTCGAAAGTTATGTCCGAATGTGGATATAGATCAGCGCTGGAAAGAATTTCTGGCTTATGAAGCAGAGGTCATCGAAAATTACGGAAAAACCGAGCGCATACATGGTTAATAATGAGGCTTCTACCTTAAGTTTTCTTTATAAAGAAGATAGAATCATTTCTAACTCAGTTCTTTAATCTCAATATTGTGGTTGGTGTAAATACAGATATCAGCAGCGATATTCATAGCTGCTGAAACAATCTCTTTGGCGCTCAAGTGAGAGGCATGTTGTTTGAGGGCAAGTGCTGCAGCGCGTGCATAGTTAGACCCTGATCCTATAGAAAGTACTTGATCTTCAGGTTCAAGTATATCACCAGAACCACTTACAATCAACCCCGTCTCTTTATCCATGGTAATCAGCATGGCTTCCAGCTGACGAAGATACTTATCCATTCTCCATTCTTTTCCCAGTTCTATTGCAGCACGTTTGAGATTTGCTCGATACATATTGAGCTTTTCATCAAATTTATCTAACAGCGCAAATGCATCGGAGGTAGAACCAGCAAATCCCACTAAAATTTGCCCATCACTCATCTCTCGTAGTTTCATCACATTTCCCTTTACGACAGTGTTCCCCATTGTAGCTTGTCCATCAGCTCCTAAAGCGACTTTTCCATTGTGGATAACCCCCAATACCGTCGTAGCATGAATCTTCACCATATTACTTCCCGTCTGTTAAACGCTCTGTGCGATTGCGGTAGGTGTGTATGTTGTTCTCTTCCTGGAAATCATATACCTCTCCAAAATTTTGATTGCGCTTTTCTTCCAACCAATCCAGCCTCGGCTTTAGTAATTCTTTGTCAATCACTAAGCGATCTTTACCAAAAACTGCATCCTCACGCGAAGAAAAATTCATGTCGTATTCCGGACTCATGACAATCGCTTCTTCTGGGCATACTTCTTCACAAAATCCACAGTAGATGCAGCGTAGCATATCGATCTCAAATTTAACCGGATACCTTTCCTTCTGATCTTCCGTTTCACCCGCCTGCATACTGATTGCAAGTGGAGGACAAGCCCGCGCACACAATCCACAAGCGACACATCGCTCTGTGCCTTTTTCAGCAACTAACACAGGCCTTCCTCTGAATTCAGGGCCCATCTCAATCTTCTCCTCAGGATATTTAGTGGTTACACGTGGCTTAAATATATGTTTGAAAGAGAAGCCTAACCCTTTGAATATTTCAGGAAAATATAATTTACCTGAAAAACTAAGGCTACGCTCTCTTTTACTTCCTTTGATGATTCCTTGCTTTTTACCCATGGGGATAATATTTATATCAAAATTACATTTACTACAGTCCTAAACCAAAATTTTTGTTAATTGTTATAGCCAATACTGCCATCATATGCTCAAGGATTTTAAATATTTTTGGGTGATCTCTCGCCCATTGAATGTCCTCATATCCCTGATGGCCTTTGGAGTTTCCTGTTTTATCGCCAATGATCATATTTCTACTTTTTTTGTGGATCCCGGATTCTGGGGGGTAACCTTGACAATTGCCATCATAGCTGCAACAGGATACTGGATCAATGACGTATACGATTTTCGAATCGACCGAATCAATAAGCCTCACAGAACAGTAGTCAATGCTAAGCTATCTGTAAAAAAAGTGCTAACAGTCTATTTTGTGATCAATGGGTTGATCATTCTTTTTTCAATCTGGTTTTTCTCCTTCTATAGATCAGATTATCAAATCACCTTTATTAATATCACCTCAATCTTTCTACTTTTCTGGTATGCAAGTCACCTCAAACGCACGAGTGTTGCTGGAAATTTATTGATTGCTTTTCTTACAGCACTTGTCATCCTACTCGCAGGGTATTTGTATAAACTAAACATCCCTTTGTTCTGGACGATCGTATTTGCCTTCCAGATTACTTTCATTAGGGAAATTACCAAGGATGTTGAAGATATCAAGGGAGATTTGGCTTATCAACTCAAGACGTTACCAATACTCATAGGTATCAGGAATACAAGGTATATTCTTCTCGTACTATATCTCATATTTATCATTTCCTGCAATCTCCCCCTGGTTTATTATTACCTTCGAGTGGAAGTATTTCTTTGGCGATATCTTTTAATTTCAATTTTATTAGTACAACTACCGATGATGTACCTACTCCACCTGCTTGTTCAATCATCCTTTCCTTCAGACTTTGCCATACAAAGCAGATACCTCAAGTATATTATGATTGCCGGTATTATTACCGTAATGTTATTGAGGTAGAGATGGGATTACAAATGTAATCCACATTCTGTTTTGGGATTGTTGTTCCATCGACCTGTGCGATCCTCTCCTGCAACAGTACAATGCGTACATCCAATAGAATCATATCCTTTTGGGACCAGGGGATGAATCTGAAGATTATTCTTCTCGAAAAACTGAGTGCGTTGCTCCCGCGTAACATCGATCAATGGATAGAATTTCAAGATCCCTTTCCGATCTTCAAATATGTCTAATGTCGCTCTGTGATCACTTTGCCACTTCATCAGCCCAGAAATCCATATTTCGTATTTGCTTTTAATAATCTCCAGTGGATGAACCTTATTTAAAAAGCAGCAATACTCAGGATTGTCTTTCCACGTTTCATGTCTTGTGGTAAAATCATGATCCTCTGCTGCCGCTGTAATCGATTTTACATTAAGACCATATTTCTGTGTTAGTTCTTCTTTGTAAGTTAGCGTTTCGGGAAAATGATAGCCCGTATCAATAAAATAAATCACCTGCTCAGGACGGATTTTAGCAAATAGGCTTAGAAGAAAGGCTGAAGTGGTAGCGAATGAAGAAGTAAGCATGATCTTTTCCGGGGAAAAGTCCTTATACAATTGTTGAATTCTCTCTTCAATTGTTAAGGGTCGATACTTTTCATTTAAGAGTTGAATTTTCTGTTGGTCAAGTGCGACTTGCATATTTTGTTATTTAGAACAAGTAAATCCTGTAGCGCCTCCGAAACTAAGAGTATTCATGCAAAAAACCTAGCCCTACCCCAAACAACTTTAGCATTATTTCAATAAAACTGTGCTTATTTTGATAATTATCAGCTTTTTGTAGCCCTAAATTATCAAATTATAATTTATTCATATGTCGTACGCTTTACAGGATGCATGATTGGTAAATTTGTCTATGCAAGTGAGTGGGCATATTTAGATATGCCATTATTCAATGTGTTCAATCCCTCCAGGATGGGTAATGGGCGGAATACCATGGCTATTCTTGGTTTAACCCTTTCAGGGTTTCTGAAACTCCGAAGGAGTTAAACC
>CAZZEC010000208.1:0-8450 GCA_964652565.1 uncultured Bacteroidia bacterium | reverse complement strand
GGGTTCGAGAAATATTTTTCACGAAGAGCCAGAATCCGCAAAAGTGATTACAATAGATCATCCTGTTTTATCTAATGATGAATTGGAAAAACTGAGAAATATTGATCACCCGGATTTTCATGCAGATACTATCCATGCAGTTATCAATAAGGGGGATTCGCTGGAACAAACCCTGAAAAGTTTATGCAAACGTGCGGCTGAGTCCATAAGAAATGGTGCAAATATCATCATTATCAGTGATAGAAAAGCAGGTTCAAATGCAGCTCCCATTCCAGGGTTACTTGCTACTGGTGCAGTACATCACTATCTAATACGCCATCGATTGAGATCCCATGCAGCACTGATCGTAGAAACAGGAGATGCACGTGAAACTCACCACTTTGCTACAATGATAGGATATGGTGCACTGGCAATTAATCCTTACTTAGCATTTGACTCTATTAAGGCCATGCTGAATACAAAGCTAATGCCTGAAGGCTTGTCTGCTGAAAAAGCTATATCAAATTATATCAAGGGAATCAATAAAGGGTTGTTGAAAATCTTCTCTAAAATGGGGATTTCAACCCTACAGTCTTATCATGGAGCTCAAATATTTGAAATTGTAGGACTTCATAAAAACGTGATAGATAAATGTTTTACAGGAGGGATTTCACGCCTTTCAGGACTGAACTTTGACGAAATCGCCAAAGAAGTGTGGGTAAGACATCAACGAGCATTTCCTGAATTATCTGCGTCAACCCATCAACATCTGGAAGTAGGAGGATTGTATCAATGGAAAAGAAATGGAGAAGTACATCTTTTTAACCCTCAAACTATCCATCTATTACAGAAATCGACAAGGAAAAATGATTATCAAATATTTAAGCAATATTCTAACAAAATAAATGATCAGTTTAAAAAGGCAATTACCTTACGTAGTCTATTAGAATTTACCAATTATCAGCCCATCCCTCTGGAAGAAGTAGAGCCCGTTGAAGGGATTCTTAAGCGATTTGCAACTGGCGCAATGTCTTTTGGATCTATTTCCCATGAAGCACATTCTACCCTGGCAATTGCTATGAATAGAATAGGAGCAAAAAGTAATAGTGGCGAAGGAGGAGAAGATGAGATCCGATTCAATAAAAAGGAAAATGGGGACTGGGAACGCTCTGCCATCAAACAAGTAGCGTCAGGACGATTTGGAGTAACTAGCAATTATCTTACCAATGCTGAAGAACTACAAATCAAAATTGCTCAGGGAGCAAAACCAGGAGAAGGAGGTCAATTACCTGGTCATAAAGTAGATGAGTGGATTGGTCGTGTGAGACATTCCACACCCGGCGTAGGATTAATATCGCCACCTCCTCACCATGATATTTATTCTATTGAAGATCTTGCACAGCTAATATTCGACTTGAAAAATAGTAATCCTGCTGCAAGAATAAGTGTGAAGTTAGTTTCAGCTGCTGGCGTGGGAACAATCGCTGCAGGGGTTGCGAAAGCACATTCAGATCATATCCTTATCGCTGGACATGATGGAGGAACAGGAGCTTCTCCGCTGAGTTCTATTCGTCATGCAGGACTTCCCTGGGAACTGGGATTAGCAGATACTCACCAGACACTTGTTAAGAATAATCTTCGTAGTAGGGTGACGTTGCAAGTAGATGGTCAGATTCGTACGGCACGCGATATGGCTATTGCTACCTTGTTGGGTGCAGAAGAATGGGGGGTTGCTACTGCAGCCTTAGTTGTAGAAGGATGTATCATGATGCGCAAATGCCATATGAATACTTGCCCGGTGGGTATTGCCACGCAAGATCCAGAGCTGAGGAAATTATTTACAGGAAATCCGGATGATGTGGTAAACTTCTTTCATTTTCTTGCACAAGAATTGAGAGAGATAATGGCTGAATTAGGGTTCCGTACTGTAAATGAAATGGTGGGACAGTCAGATCGCTTGAAAGTAAGAGGTGATTTGGATCACTGGAAATGGAAAACACTAGATTTATCACCCATTTTATATAAAGCTGAAAATATGGAGAATGTGGGATTATATAAGCAAATCCCGCAAGATCATGGAATAGATAAAGTGTTAGACCTTCAATTGATTCAACAAGCCCAACCGGCATTAGACATGGGAGAGGCCGTAGACGGAGAGTTCTCAATACGTAATATTGACCGTGCTGTAGGGGCTATGCTTTCCAATGAGATTTCCAAAAGATATCAATCAGAAGGATTACCGAAGGGAACAATTCATTTTAAATTCAAAGGATCAGCAGGTCAAAGTTTTGGCGCATTTGCTGCAAAAGGGTTGCGCCTCGAACTGGAAGGTGAAGCCAATGATTATTTTGGTAAAGGTCTCTCGGGCGCACAACTTATTATCTACCCAGATAGATCCTCTCCTTTCATCCCTCATGAAAATACGATTATTGGCAATGTTGCCTTCTATGGTGCAACTTCTGGTGAGGCCTATATCAGAGGAATTGCAGGTGAAAGATTTTGTGTGCGTAATTCTGGAGTAAAGGCAGTTGTAGAAGGTGTAGGTGATCATGGATGTGAGTATATGACTGGTGGTAGAGTTGTGATCTTAGGAGATACAGGTAGAAATTTTGCTGCGGGTATGAGTGGCGGAATTGCATTTGTTCACGATCCTAACAATAGACTGGCACACAACTTGAATACCGAACTCGTAGACCTCGATCCTTTAGAAGATGAAGATATTCAGTTAATTCGTGGAATGATTGAAAAGCACTACGCATATACAGAGAGTAAAACTGCACTCAAACTTATTACCTCCTGGAATGAGGAGTTAAGGCATTTCCGTAAAGTCATGCCCAGAGATTTCAAACAAGTGCTTAAAAAGCAACGGGAATCTCACCGTAAGACAAATGAATTATTATTTAAGAAAGCTATTTAAGCGTTTAATTTTAAAAATTCTATTAGAGAATTATGGGTAAGCCAAAAGGATTTATGGAGTTTGATCGCGAACTCCCAGCAAATAGAGATCCCAAAGAAAGAATAAGTGACTATCAGGAGTTTGTGATCGAATGGCAAGATGAAAACACGATCAATCAGGCTGCGAGATGTATGGATTGCGGGGTGCCTTTTTGTCATAATGGATGTCCTCTGGGTAATAATATTCCTGAATTTAATGATGCAGTGTACCAGGAAGACTGGGAAATGGCTATTGAGATACTCTCTGCTACTAACAATTTTCCCGAATTTACAGGTAGAATATGTCCTGCACCCTGTGAAGCGTCCTGCGTCTTAGGAATCAATAAGCCTCCTGTTGCAATAGAACATATCGAAAAATCCATCGCTGAAAAAGCTTGGGAAATGGGTTTGATACAACCTGAGCCTCCTGTAAGTAGAACTGGCAAAACAGTAGCTATTATTGGTTCAGGACCAGCCGGTCTTGCTGCTGCTGCACAGTTGAACAAAGCTGGTCATAATGTAACCGTATTTGAAAGAGACGCTTTTCCTGGTGGCTTGCTTCGCTATGGTATTCCGGATTTCAAATTGGGAAAATTTGTAGTGGAAAGACGTATTACATTAATGGAGCAGGAAGGAATAAGATTTCAAACCGGTGTACATATAGGTAAAGATATCTCAATAGAAGATTTGCAAGCAGAATTTGATGCAGTTGTACTTTGTACAGGTTCTACAGTACCCAGAGACCTTAACATACCTGGTCGTGAACTGAATGGTGTTCACTTTGCAATGGACTTTCTCACTCGGCAGAATAAAAAGGTATCTGAAGAGTGGGAAGAAAGTTTGGGTGATATAAGTGCTAAAGGTAAAAAGGTAGTAGTCATAGGAGGTGGAGATACAGGATCAGATTGTGTAGGTACTTCAAACAGACAAGGTGCCGCTTCTATTACACAAATTGAACTTATGAGTAAGCCCCCTACTGATCGAACAATCGATAATCCATGGCCTGAATGGCCTATGATTCTCAGGACCTCATCCTCTCATGAGGAGGGTTGTGAGCGTGATTGGTCAATTCTTACCAAGCAGTTTTTGGGAGATGAACAAGGTAATCTCAAAGCTATACAAACCATAAGACTGGAATGGAGGAAAGATGAAAATGGAAAGTTTGGATTTCATGAGGTACCTGGGACTGAAGCAGAAATACCCTGTGATTTGGCCTTGTTAGCAATAGGATTTGTGCACCCTGAAAAGTATAAGACCTATGAGAGAATAGGTCTGGAATTCGATCAGAGAGGCAATATTAAGACAGAAAGTTATCAAACGAATATCGATAATATATTCTCTGCAGGAGATGCAAGAAGAGGACAATCACTCGTAGTTTGGGCTATTTCTGAAGGAAGAGAATGTGCCAGAGCAGTTGATATGTGGTTGATGGGTAGTTCACAGCTTCCTTCCAGAGATCATTCGTTAGTAGAACTAGCATGATTTCCTTGAAATGTAAGGACTAGCAATAGATTGTATTAACGGGTTTCTACAGTACAATGCCTGCTAACATACCCCACAGAATTTAAGGAACAGGTTGAGGTGTGATCATACACAAATGATATAAAATTACACAGAGGAAGCCGAATTTGCGACTTCCTCCATATGTAATTGCATCTCAGTGATCACTAATATCTGGGTGAAAATTTATGTTTATTTGGTAGCTGAGGCTCTGAGCATCCATGCCATTTTTTCATGCATTTCCATAATAGCAGTGATAAAATCCGCATTCCCTGCATCACCCAGTTGTTCACAAACTTCTATATCTTTTCTCATTTGACGAATAATGGTTTCGTGATCGTTTACTAACTCGTGAAGCATATCCTGATCTCCTACATTTTTCTTTGAATTTTCTGTTAATCTGGTAAGTTGAAGATACTCTTCCATAGTCCCCACAGAATGGGAATCAAGTGCTCTGACCCTTTCTGCTGTATCATCAATAATTTCCTCTAGCATCTCTGCCTGTTCATCAAATAGCTTGTGATATTCACTGAAGTGAGGGCCCGTTACATTCCAATGGAAATTTTTTGTCTTCAATCTAAGATTGAATTCATCTGCTAGGATGGCATTTAATAATGCCGAAATCTGATTAGCACCATCTTGAGAAATCCCAATATTTAGCGTGCGTTCGTTAATATTCGTATGCATAGTAAATTAATTAACCTAAGTACAGTATGTGTACGATATAAACCCTATACAAATCGATATGTTTGTTTGAGATATATTATATCTATCATTTTTTCTTCGCAGGCAAAGGCTTTTTCTTAAAATCATTATTCAATGGAGAATAGCCATTGGCATGCGAAAATCTGTTTGTCAGGAATGTAAATTTCTCAGCGCAATTTTCATGGTCCACCAGTAAAAACTTTCTGTTAAGCCACTTAAGGCATACCTTTTTCTACTTAGCAGAACATCATAATGTCCCAGATGCTTCCACTCCCACATAATGGCATTATATATCAGTAAGGTCTCGCCAATCTTATGTCGAATTCCAGATACTTCATCAAAATTAACCTGATTAGTAGTTAATAGTTTTTGTACATTATTCATATAGGATTCCTGATGTACTGTATCCAGAAAAGGTTCATTAATTAAGGACCAGATATCCTGACGTGGTGTAATAGGAATTCCTTCAGTTGTTGCAAATACGCGCAGACTTTCTCGATATTCATCTGCTATAAAAATTACCTCTTTGCTCCTGAGAATAATCTCAGGTGGGAATCGATCCACTTGAATTTCCTGAATTTCTTGGAGATCAATAGTTCCAGAATTTCCTATAGAACTCATTCTAAAAGGATACTGCTTGATACGTAATTTTTTCCCTTGAATCTCTAATTGCATATTATTTATACATTCCGATAGCGTTCGAAGTTAATGACCATTTATGGCCCAGGCATGGACAATGTAATTTTTTTTGTATGTTAAATCTATTACTCTCATTCGTTTAACTTAGCAATTATGTTATGTGCACTGAGTATGATGGTTAAGTGGTGCGACATAATTGTGTCTAATGACTTACTTATGGATCATGACTATGAGATCTTTGAGGAAAATAATACATAAATTAGCTCGACAATCATATAAAAGGTTGCTTATATGTATAGTATCTATTCTCTTCTTCCTATGGTATGTTTGTCTTCCTGACGCGTTATTTCAAGATCCTACTTCAACTATTCTTCTGGATAGGCAAGGAGAATTATTAGGTGCGAAAATTGCCTCAGATATGCAGTGGCGCTTTCCCCCAAACCAAGAGGTCCCGGAATCCTTTCAATTGGCAATCACTACTTTCGAAGACCAGCGATTTTATTATCATCCGGGAGTGGACCCAATAGCAATATTAAGAGCGTTATATCAAAATATTTCTCAACAGCGGGTGGTAAGTGGTGCTAGTACATTGACTATGCAGGTTATCAGGCTGGCCAGAAAAGGGAAATCCAGAACGCTGGGAGAGAAGATGATAGAGATGATTTGGGCTACTCGACTGGAGGCCAGACATAGTAAAAGTGAAATTCTTTCACTTTATGCCTCGCATGCGCCATTTGGCGGTAATATCGTGGGAATCGATGCTGCATCCTGGAAGTATTTTGGAAGACCCGCTGATCAGTTGAGCTGGGCAGAAACTGCCACCTTGGCAGTACTTCCCAATGCACCAGGATTGATCCACCCTGGACGAAACCGAGACGCATTGAAGATTAAACGGGATCGACTGTTAGAGAGATTAGTACAAAGGGATATCATAGATTCTACTACGTGTTACCTTTCTCAGCAGGAACCCCTTCCAGGAGCACCTAAAACGCTACCCTCCACTGCTCCTCATTTATTAGAGCGTATACATACCCAGAGACGGTCTTCAGATGGGTATTTATCTACTATTCACTCAACCCTTGATAAAACACTTCAGAAAAGAGCTAACGAAATTGTAGATCGATTTTATAAAGCCCTAAGTAAGAATGGCGTACACAATATCGCTGCAATGATTGTAGAAGTGGAGACCGGGTCAGTAATATCCTATATTGGTAACACTAACCCTGTAGGCAAGAGTGATAATGGCCATGCAGTGGACGTCATTACTGCTCCAAGGAGCAGTGGGAGTATTTTAAAACCACTATTATATGCATCAATGCTGAATGATGGAGAGCTGCTTCCTGATAGACTGGTGTCAGATATACCTTCTTTCTATCAGGGTTATGTTCCAGTAAATTATGATCATACCTACTCGGGCACAGTTCCAGCGCATCAAGCATTAGCAAGATCATTGAATATTCCGGCTGTTCGTATGCTTCATGAATACGGTATATCGAGATTTTATGATCGGTTGAAGGACCTTGGTATAACTACGCTTCATCGGTCTCCGGGAGAATATGGATTAACCTTAATCTTAGGTGGCGCAGAAGTAAATCTCGAAGATATATGCACGATATATACCAATATGTCAAGAACATTAAGACATTTTGAGCGCAATGGTTATCAATATAACCCTGATGAATATAGAAGACTTTCTTATATCGTAGAGGCATATCCCGATTCAAATAAGCAGGCAGTTTTATACCCCTATGGAAAATTGAGTGCCTCGGCTATTTGGCTCACATTTGAAGCAATGCTGGCAGTTACACGTCCACAAGTTGATCAATATTGGCAACGCTTTAGCTCTTCGCATAAAATTGCCTGGAAGACAGGTACGAGTTTTGGTGCGAGGGATGCATGGGCTATTGGGTGTACGCCCGCATACGTGGTAGGAGTTTGGGTGGGAAATGCTAATGGAGAAGGGAGACCAGGATTGACAGGAATCCAGGCTGCGGCACCTGTAATGTTTGAATTATTCAATATACTTCCTCTGGAAGATAAATGGTTTAGCCCACCGCTTAGAGAACTAGTGGAAGTTGAAGTATGTGTGAAAAGTGGATATTTGGCTACTGGTCGTTGTCCTAAAAAAGAAATCTTAATCCCACCGAAAGGTCAAGAGACCTTGCCTTGTGCTTACCATAGGGATATTTGGTTGGATAGTACGAAAACATATCGAGTCCACAGCAACTGTGAATCTCCTTCAAACATGGTACGCGAATCTTGGTTTGTCCTACCCCCGGTTGAAGCGCATTATTACAAGCCGCGTCATCCCGACTATAGAATACTGCCATCCTATCGAACCGACTGTACACTCGCAATTCAACAACAAGTACAGAATATGGAGTTGATCTATCCCAGGCATGCAGCTAAGATTTATGTACCTGTTGATTTAAATGGTAAACCTAGTAGCACAGTATTTGAAATTACCCATCGAAGTCCTGAAACAGCTATATACTGGCATTTGGATCAAACCTTTGTTGGATCAACTCGTGAAATACATCAAATGGCTCTAAATCCCTCCCCTGGAAAGCACTCTATTACATGGGTAGATCAAAATGGCGAAACACTCACGCAATCATTTGAAATTATTAATAAGACGGTGAATTAGACGACAGACAGACGAAGGACCACAGACGACGGACGACAGACCACAG
>CAZZEC010000207.1:4134-8465 GCA_964652565.1 uncultured Bacteroidia bacterium | reverse complement strand
AATGATTAAACTTGGTTGGCATTGAAATGAGTAAAAGCGATGGTCCCATCCATCGCCTTTAGGACAAATTCTTCCATTGCACCCTGGACGATCCACATATCTATTCCTTGTTCCATGCAAAGTTGAGCCGCTTTTAGCTTCGAGCGCATTCCGCCTGTTCCATTCTCTGAAATGCTTTCTCCTGCCATATGCTGCACATCAGAGATACTGGAAACGGAAGTAATTAATTGCGCTTCAGGATCTGTTTTGGGGTCACCTGAATACAGGCCATCTATATCAGAAGCTAAGATCAACAGATCTACGCTTAGCAAGCCCGCAACTAACGCCGCCAAATAATCATTATCGCCAAAGCGTATCTCCTGCGTAGTGGTAGTATCATTTTCATTGATGATGGGAATGTAGCCATTGCTTAGAAGCACATTCAACGTATTGAGTATATTCTGGCGAGAACTTTCATGTTGGAAATCAGTATGGCTGAGTAGACACTGTGCAACAGTAAGTCCGTAGTCGTTAAATACTTCTTGATAAATTCTCATCAATATAGGCTGTCCGATAGCGGCAAGTGCTTGCTTGACAGCTAGCGCGTTGAATCCGTTGAGATGTAGGGATTGCCGGGCAGTAGCTATTGCACCTGAACTTACGATCAAAACTTCATACTCTTCCCTTAACACAAGAATTTGTCTGGCCAGATCTTCGATCTTACCTCTGGATACAATATGTTTCCCCTTCGTTAGCGTAGAACTTCCTACTTTGATGATGAGACGTTTTTTTTTCATCGGATTTGCCCCTTACCATATACATACCACTTATTGGAAACCAAATGTTCTAATCCCAATGGGCCCCTGTGATGCAATTTATCTGTACTAATCGCTAACTCAGCTCCGAGTCCCATTTGAAAACCGTCAGTAAATCTAGTTGATGCGTTGTGATATACAGCTGCAGCATCTACTTCATCCATGAATCTTTGCGCTAACATTGCATCTTCAGTGATAATACTAATGGAATGTTTTCCTGAATGGGTGTTAATTTTCTCAATCGCACGATCCTCATCGTCTACCAAACCTATCACGAGCTTTAAGGATAAAAATTCCTCTTCCCATATATCTTCATGAGGGATCATAGATACCGTTAGCGAAGGGATGAGACATTGTACTTTTCGGTCTGCGAACACTTCTACTCCTGCTTCAGTCAACCTCGAAATCCAATCAGTTAAACGATCACTTAACTCGGGATAGTGTTCATGAATAAGTACTTTGTCCAATGCATTGCAAGCACTGATCTTATCTGTCTTGGCATTATGAATAATGGAAAAAGCTGTTTCTGCATGAGCATCCTGATGTACGTATACAAAATTATTGCCCCTTCCGCTAACCAGCACAGGTACTCTTGCATGCTGTTTGACAAAAGCGATTAGCTGTTCTCCACCTCTAGGTACGATAAGATCTGCTGCTAAGTCATCAGATCGCAACAAATCCTGCGTTTCCGCACGAGTGTAATTCAGGTACTGGATCCAATCTTTTGTACATCCATGGGTTTCTAGCGCCTTATGCCATAGATCTACTAAGAATAAATTACTCCTTATTGCTTCCTTCCCCCCTTTCAACATAATCTTGTTTCCCGCCTTAAAGGCAATAACGGCCGCTTCAATCGTAACATCTGGTCGGGATTCATAAATGATGAGAATCGTCCCAAATGGAGCAGTGCGATTGTATACATGCATACCATTGGGATGTTGATAACTAAAAAGTTCAACATTTACGGGATCGGGCTTTTCCCGTACAACGCTTACAGAGTTGATCATTCCATCAATCTTTTTTTGATCAATAATTAATCTGTCATACATTGCCTGATCCCCTCCTTTGTATTCTTCTACATCAATCATGTTTGCAGCGATAAGCTGGTCCCTATGAGCATCCAGCAATGACATCATGCTAGTTAGAACGCTGTTTTTTAATGAAGTTTCCATTCATTTCCATTTATTGCTGCAAATTTATCAAAAACTATGAAACCTCAACCCATTTCACCCTATCGCCTACTCGAATCTTACCTCCTGTTATTACTTCTCCAAAAGCTCCCCCCTTCCAATGATCGTACATTGCATCTTTCAAGCCTGATAATGCCTCATCCATTCGCTCGCAGGGTTTGGTTTCCCCATAAATACGTATTAAACATTCACCTATCTGAAGATGCTTCTTTCTGCTGTTTTCAAGGGAGATACCGCTAATCATGAGATTTGCTCTTCGGGTAGAAGGAGATAACTCAGCTCCGAAGCTTCGCATCAATTCATCCCATACTTCCTGTTCGATGATTGTTACCTGCCTTTTACGTCCCTGGTCAGCGTTTCCTCTCAATCCCTTCCCTGCAATAAGTTCTGCCTGTTCCATAGGGTCCATAGGACCTCTTTTAAATCGCTTGATCCAAATAGCCTTGAGTTTTCCCTTTGTATTTTCCATTGGATGAGAATATTTGTTGCACCTATATTTATTATACGAAGCTTGGTAACGGTTAGGAAAGTGTGTGTTTTTATATAAGGCGTTGATAGGCAGCATTTTGATAGTTTATCGCTTGGTTAATTACAAGATGTTAAACAATTGTTATGCTCTCGTGATAATTTCGTGATACTTATTGTGCTCCTTGTATATGAACAATAAGCTGCTTACCCATTAGGATTCAAAAATATACACTTTTAACCAAATAAATGAATATGAAACTGAATGTACTAAAATTAAACAAACTAGGACATCCTCTCACAGCATGGATGCTGTTGATATTGCTGGGAGGATTCCACACAGCTTCCGCACAGGATTGCGAAGCTGGAAATGTATTCACCCCCGATGAAGAGACTGAAGTTACTTATTGTGTGGGTGATGGAGAATCTGATCAATTGGTCGTTATTCCTCACTATATACCCAATGGACTGTCATATTGTATTGTAGTGACGGACGATCAAAATAGAATATTGATGATCAGTACAACCAATAAAGTAGATTTTGAAGGAGCTGGCGAAGGCGTTTGCTATGTTTGGGGCTTGAACTATTCTGGTACATTGACTGCAAAGGCAGGCGATGATATCATGGGAGAACTGAGTACAGGTTGCTATGACATATCTGATAACTTCATCACTGTGAATCGAGTAGGTGTAGATGGAGGAACTGTAGCTACTACTGATGGAGAATCTATGGTTACTACCTGCCCAGGCGACGGCATGGCCGATGTGATTTCGTTCATGAGTGAAGGAGCTTCCGAAGGCGCAAGTTTCGCTTATGTCATTACGGATGAGGAAGGAAACATCCTGGGACTACCTCCCGGAAATGAGCAGGACTTTGAAGGCGCAGGAGAAGGAGTATGTCTGGTATGGGGGCTTTCATATACAGGAGAATTGACTGCAGAAGCGGGAGACAATGCTTTGGAAGTAGCCTTGAGTGATGGTTGCTTTGATCTGTCCGATAACTTTATCACGGTCAATCGTACAGGTGTAGATGGTGGAACCGTAGCCACAACCGAAGGAGATACATTAGTAACTACCTGTCCAGGCGATGGCATGGCCGATGTGATTTCGTTCATGAGTGAAGGAGCTACAGAAGGCGCAAACTTTGCCTATGTAATTACGGACGATGAAGGAAATATTCTGGGATTACCTCCTGGAAATGAGCAGGATTTTGAAGGAGCAGGAGAAGGTGTTTGTTATGTTTGGGGACTATCTTACACAGGAGAAATAACTGCACAAGCAGGTGATAACGCATTGGAGGTAGCACTTAGTGATGGATGTTTTGATCTGTCAGATAACTTCATCATAGTCAATCGTACTGGCGTAGATGGTGGAACCGTAGCCACTACAGATGGGGATACACTGGTAACTACATGTGCTGGAGATGGCATGGCCGATGTGATTTCGTTCATGAGTGAAGGAGCTACAGAAGGCGCAAACTTTGCCTATGTAATTACGGACGATGAAGGAAATATTCTGGGATTACCTCCTGGAAATGAGCAGGATTTTGAAGGAGCAGGAGAAGGTATCTGTTATGTTTGGGGACTATCTTACACAGGAGAAATAACTGCAGAAGCGGGAGACAATGCCTTGGAAGTAGCCTTGAGCGATGGATGCTTTGATCTGTCAGATAACTTCATCATAGTCAATCGTACCGGAGTAGATGGAGGAACCGTAGCCACTACAGATGGGGATACACTAGTAACAACTTGTCCTGGAGATAGCTTGGCAGACGTGATATCATTTATGAGTGAAGGAGCCGCAGAAGGCGCAAACTTTACCTATGTAATTACCGACGATGCAGGAAATATTCTGGGATTACCTCCTGGAAATGAGCAGGATT
>CAZZEC010000207.1:0-4034 GCA_964652565.1 uncultured Bacteroidia bacterium | reverse complement strand
GCAGCTGATAGTATTAGTTTTGTAGGGACTACCGAAGATATGGGACAGTTTCAATATGTTATCACAGATACAGCTGGAATCATTTTGGGACTTCCTCCGGGTAATGTACAAGATTTTGAAGGTGCAGGTTTTGGCACTTGTCTTGTATGGGGACTATCTTACGCGGGTGAGTTAACAGCAGTAGCTGGAGATAATGCCTTGGAAGTGGCGTTGAGTGATGAGTGTTTTGATCTGTCAGATAACTTTATCAGCGTTGTGAGAGATACAGCTTGTGATGAATCTGGAACGACTACAGCAGGATTTCCTGGTAACTCTCAGAGAGAGGAAGTCTTTGTCATAGCACCAAACCCTGTAAGTAGCGCTTTGAATGTGGGCTTAAATGTAGAGGAAGATTCGGATGTGTTTTATCAGCTATCTGATATAAACGGACATACGATTTTACAAGGAGGAGTGATGTTGAAAGGAAATGGAAAGCATTTTTCTCTCGATATGGGACGTGTTCAGCCAGGTGTTTATATCTTACAAGTGCAAAATGGATATAATACTGAGACATTTAGAGTTCTCAAGAAATAGTACACAGAAGTACTCATTATTTTAATATAAAAACTAACTCAGGCAGCTGTAGGTTGAATTTGCAAAAACTTATCGCTTGCCTGAGCTAGTATTTTAATAACATATGTTTCTATGGAACAGCAAGCTTTAAGGAAAAAGTCTGAAGGAAGTCTATATTGGAAGATTGCAGGCACTTTTGTATTCATCCTTCTTCTGGTAGGGTTGGCCTACATTTTTATTACAGCATACTTTGCCAACCAATATTTTGAGGAAACAAACCAAAAGTTACATGCAGAGGTAGCCACCCATCTTATTCAGGAAAAATTTAATGAAGAGAAACCCTTTTTAGATGATGGTAGTATCAATAAACCCTTGTTTGGTGATATCATGCATGATATGATGGCAGTCAACCGAAAGATTGAAGTTTATCTGCTGGATACATTAGGGGTCGTAAAATACAGTGTAGTACTTGATCATGAAGCACCTGAGGCAGATAAAATTAAGGTTGACCTGGCACCCATAAAAGCATTTATTGATTCTCCAGGAGAAACATATATTTTAGGTGATGATCCTCGTAATCCTGGCTCAGAAAAAGCTTTTTCTGCTGCTAAATTTCATATTCAAGGGCAGTCGGGATATATATACATCGTTTTGGATAGCGAGATTTATGATAATGTATCACAGCGCATTTTAGGAACTTATATAGGACGATTGGGGACAACAGCACTTATGTTAACCCTGTTATTTGCCATTATCATTGGACTACTCATCATTTGGTATCTAACAAAAAATCTGAGGAAGATCATTCGAACGGTTCATGAATTTGAAGATGGAAATCTGCAGGCTCGAATCGAGTTGCGTTCACAGGGAGAATTATCCACGCTGGCAGAAAGCTTTAACAGTATGGCCCAGACCATACTATCAAATATAGATGAAATCAAAAGGACTGAAACCCTTAGAAAGGAACTTGTTGCAAATATTTCTCATGATCTGCGTAACCCTTTAGCCATTATATATGGGTATGTAGAGACATTACAAATAAAAGGAGGGGCACTCACAGAACAGGAGCGAAATACCTATATACAAACTATACTAAAAAGCCTTAATAGGTTAAAAAAATTAGTAGGAGAGTTATTTGAACTTTCCAGACTGGAATCTCATCATATACAGCTCAAAAAAGAACAAGTAAATGTTAGGGAGCTACTGTCAGACATTCAGGAAAAATACAGAATGATCGCTTCCAAGAGCGAAATTGATTTAGAGATAGAAGGATTAGATCAAGCCCTTCCTAATGTATATGCCGATCTTTCCTTGATAGAGCGAGTATTTCAAAATTTAATTGATAATGCCATTAAATTTACTCCTTCAGGAGGAAAAATATCCCTGAACATTACAGGCTCTCAGGATGAAGTAAAGATCAGTGTTTGTGATACAGGCATGGGAATACCTGAAGAAGATCTTCCTCATTTATTTGATAGATATTATACCCGAAACCGGAGTGATAAAAAAGAGCAAACTGGGACGGGATTGGGCTTGGCAATAGTCAAGAAGATTCTGGAACTTCATGAGCGTAGCATTCAAGTCAAAAGTGAAATTCACAAAGGAACAATTTTTACTTTTTCCTTACCCTCTGCCTAATACTATCGGCTGGATTACATTTTTTAATTGAAAAAATCCGGATATAAGTAACGACGTTAATACGATCTTTATGAAAAATGTACTGGTAGTTGAAGACGAACAAGATATAGCTCAATTGATATCGCTTCATATATCTGACCTGGATTGTCATGTACAGCAAGTGTTCCGGGGAGATGAAGGGTTAAAATTTGCGCAAACCTCAGAATTTGATCTGATCATTTTAGATGTGATGTTGCCGGGTATTAATGGAGTGGATATTTGTAGGGAGCTACGTGCAAAGCAGGTATTAACCCCCATTATTATGCTTACGGCCATGTCAGAGGATGTAGATAAAATCTTGGGACTGGAAACAGGAGCTGATGACTACATTACAAAGCCATTTAGTGTAAGAGAACTGATCGCAAGGGTCAAGGCTATCTTTAGAAGATGTGAATTTGAGCAGAAGGCTCACCAGGTACAGGAGCCTGCTTTCTTTGGAGACCTTGCTATTTATCCTGATAAAAGGAAAGTTATTTTGGCTGGGAAAGAAATAAATCTTACACCAAAAGAATTCGAATTATTATCCCATTTATCTGCACACCCCGGCAGGAGCTACTCTCGATCAGAGTTATTAGCTCAAGTTTGGGGATACGAATTTGAAGGGTACGAGCATACGGTGAACTCA
Organism: uncultured Bacteroidia bacterium; assembly: GCA_964652565.1. Lineage (GTDB taxonomy): Bacteria > Bacteroidota > Bacteroidia > J057 > J057 > JBCCTX01. The sequence continues at coordinate 1,180 of CAZZEC010000207.1, read as the reverse complement.
CATATTAATCGCCTGAGAAGTAAGATCGAGCCAGATCCCAATTCACCACAGTATATTCTTACAACCTGGGGTGTAGGATACCGATTTACTGATAAGACCTGATATAACATCACATACCTGGGAGAAGCATCACCGCATTCTGCAACATTCTGCTACCACCTCTCCAAAACATACGATAATGAACATTATCAACTAATAACACGATTTTTCCACTGCCCATTCTCACCACTCCCGCAAAAGATTTGCCAGATAAAAATTCCAGATTCTCTTTGGAGGCATATCCCGAGGCTAACAGGTTTTCAGATTCTTGAATGTAATGTCCTACCGTTTCCAGTGAACTATGAGGCTCAACACCTGCAGTCCCTCTTTTTAAGGTAAAAAGTGATTCCTTTACACCAAATGCCAGGGGATGAGAGGTGTCAATATAAGTGTTTAAAGCTGCACCTGGGATAAATTGCAATCCATCATATTTTTCGCGATCAGCATATGTTACGTACTTGGATCTCTGAGAGGAATCTTTTGGTGCTTCCTTCACGGTAAGCTGAGTCAATTTGGATTGATCTTCACTCAAAAACTGCACGGCATCAGTAAGTGCTATCAGTGTCCCCCCACGCTCAATCCATTGTTTAAGTGATTGAATGCCCTCTTTATCAAAAAGCTCATCTAATTGACTACCTCCCGGAAGGATGAGTACATCAAGATCACTCAGTTGTGAAATACCATATCTGCTTCCAAATTTTCGTATTGCTGTTTCTTTTAGTTGACTCGGTCGTAAACGCGTTAATGGAAGCTGGGTTTCCTGATCAAACAGATAATATATCTGCCCAGCAGTATACATCGAGAACGGTTCATCCACCATCAACGCCACTCTGGGTGGCTTAACAGGTTTACTGTCGCTAGAAGATAAATCAATGCCTGCTTCCATTCTTCCAGTGTTTAACCCATAAATTTTTACCTTAGTATCGATCGCAATTTCCCTCATATCTTCTTGAATAGTTAGCAGTTTATCATAGTTTCTTCCTAAAAGTACGATCAATGAACCAGGTTGAAATTGATAGGGATTGATTGAAAATGATTTTCTGGCAGCTCTTACTCTGTAACCTTTTACCCAAAGCCTGGCAAGAGCCTGAGGTGCGTTCCGTTGATTCCAGTCAATCACAAATCCATAGGATGCTTCAGC
>CAZZEC010000206.1:0-8536 GCA_964652565.1 uncultured Bacteroidia bacterium | reverse complement strand
ATTCACTGACTACAGGTGATATTCGAAATGCACTCAGTGAAACAGCTGAAGATATGAATGACCCTTTTACTCCAGGTTTTGATACAGGTTATGATATTGGTACAGGACATGGGTTTATTAATGCATTTGATGCGTTGACATTCGTATTGGGAGTAGAAAAATTGAAGCTAACCTCTATATGTAATAGCTCGGATGGAACACATACATGGCGAGTGAGAAACCCCAATGCTTTCCCTGTAGAAGTTACCTATGAAGTCTACAAAACGAATGTTGCAGGTAGTTTGCTTGCTCAACCTGGCGATAACTTCTTCGAGACAGAAATTACCGGTACGACGAAGATATTTTGGGAAGATGAAGTTGGTAATCAAAAGCAAACCACTAAAGCACCAAATAATAATACTTGTACTATTGAAACAGCTTCTATACAAGTATTCCCGAATCCTACCAGTGAATCATTATCAATCGAAAATGTAAATAAAGAAGTACTATCACTTTCTATTGTCAATCATGTTGGCCGTAAGGTGTTTACAAGTGATGTACAAGCAGGAGAGAGGACTACTGTAGATTTATTGAGATTCGGAAAGGGAACTTATCATGTCATTGCTAATTATGCGGATGGACGTGTAGTTACAAAATCAATTGTTGTCAGATAAATGATCTTGTATATGTTGCTAATTCGAGGAGGTCTTATCAAAGGCTTCCTCGTCTCATTTATTAAAGTAAAAGTATTATATTAGAGCAAATTAAAATTTCTGAGGAATGCTTCTTAAGTTTTGTCATTTATGTATACGCACAATCGCAATGTTGCTTCAATAATATATACAGGCGTTCTCCTGATGATACTCGTAGGTTGTCAGGAAAGCAAAGAAGAGCCTATATTCACGCTCACTACTTATGATAACATGTTGCCAGAGATAGAAGAGATGGTAACAGGAGGAATTTTAGAGAAGTGGTATCCATTGGTAATAGATGAAACTCACGGTGGTTATCTTTCGAATTTCGATTATGACTGGTCCGTGATGGAGACTCAGGAAAAAATGATTGTAACACAGGCCAGACATTTATGGACTGCTGTAGAAGCAGCTAAATTTTTGCCTGAGGATGACCGATATGTAAATGCAGCTAAGCACGGAGCACCATGGCTGATCAATGAAATGTGGGATGATGTGCATGGTGGATTTTTTCAGATGACTGATAGGGAAGGTCATGTATTAATGGATAATGGTTATAGAGATGAAAAAAGAGCATATGGTATTGCATTTGGAATTTACGGGTTGGCCGCTTATGCTGATTACTTTCAGGACAGTGTTGCCTTAGGAAGAGCTGTATACGCCTTCCAATGGTTAGAAACATACAGTCATGATTCAATTTATGGAGGGTATTTTCAAAGTCTTTCGCGTGAAGGAGAGGTGCTAAAAGCAGGTTACAATACTACTTCAGGAGATCGAGAGCATTTTGGGTTAAAAGACTATAATAGTAGTATACACCTGTTAGAAGCTTTGGCAGAACTACACAGAGCCTGGCCTGACAGCCTCTGTTCAGCAAGGTTAGAAGAAATGCTATTGATTGTAAGAGATACGATTACTACTTCCAGGGGATATATGGAACTGTTCTTCTTCCCAGACTGGAGCAGTGTATCATATAGATATTCTGATCCACAGGAACGAGAAGAAAATTACCACATGGACCACGTATCTCCAGGTCATGATATTGAAACTGCCTTTTTATTATTAGATGCTGCAGAGTCTCTGGGCAAACGATATGACGAAACATTGACTATTGCAAAGAAAATGGTTGATCATACCTTGGAAACAGGCTTTGATCATGAGAAGGGAGGTTTTTTTGAAAGAGGATATTATATGCCTGATGAAGATACTATAACGATTATTGACGAACGAAAAAATTGGTGGGCTCAGGCCGAAGGTTTACATACGTTGATCTTGTTTTCTGAATTATATCCCGACCAAGTTTCTTATCGGGAAGCAGCAGAAAAACAATGGGACTATATCAAAAATAATATATATGATTCAGTACATGGAGGTTGGTATAGTCAGGGAATAGATGTTGAGCCAGAATACAAGACAAGGCCCAAAGGAAATGTCTGGAAAAGCGCCTATCACAATGGAAGGGCACTCATAGAAAGTATAGAATTACTTCGCAAGAATGCAGAATCCTAGAGTTCCTTTTGATACACTTCACATACTCCTTCGCGTATCAGGCTAGGTACAAGCTCGGGATATCTCTCTAGCAGCTCATATGTCTGTATATGCTTATACCCCAACTTTCGATACCATTCCTCTAGTCGGTCTTTGTGGGTCATTTCAACCTCGTAGGACCTCACGATTTCGCATTCCATCAAGTGGTGTCCTGTGTGTTTTGCTTTTTCTTCTGCAAAGGATATCAATTGGCTTCCATACCCTTTTCCGAGATGCTGTTTGGCCACAGCAAGTAATCCAAACGTAGCAATATGTTTTGATAAGTATTTTAGGGTAACAGTAGCTATGATGACATCATTGTACAGCATTACTATCATTTCACCCCTATGGAGAAGCTCTGCTACCTCTGCAGGATCGATACGGAGATAATCGTTTTTCCACATCTGGTACTCACTCCAGTAATACGCCTCATTGATTATATCAGTTAATTCCTGAATCTGATCGGAAGATGGAGATACTAAAGTGGAAAAAGCAAGTGTACTCATATAATAAAACGGCTAGCCCAGACGCATTCTCTATGATGTTGTACTTATATTTACCCACTTACACCGTACACAGACAGCCCTGCAGGGAGGAATTTGGGATATATATATCTAATTATGTCCCGGCACTTAATATAATCAGATACTAGATATTGTTTTTCTTCAGTTCCTTCACAGCATAATCTACTGCTCTTGCGGTTAAGGCCATGTAAGTGATAGAAGGGTTTTGGCAAGCCGATGAAGTCATACAAGCACCATCTGTGACAAATACATTGGGTGCTTCCCAGCATTGATTCCATTTGTTGAGTACAGAAGTCTTAGGATCTTTTCCCATACGAGCTGTCCCCATCTCATGGATTCCAAGTCCAGGCCAAGATCCACTGTCATAAGTCTCAACAGTTTTAAAGCCTGCTGATTCGAGCATTTCTGCGGCACTATTTGCCATATCAGGGCGCATCGCTTTTTCATTATCCTTAAATTCGCAGTCGATGGTAAAAGTCGGCTGTCCCCATTTGTCTCGTTTTTCTTCATTCAATGTAACAAAGTTTTCGTGATAAGGGAGACATTCACCAAAGGCAGTCATGCTGATACCCCACGGTCCGGGCGTAGTAATTTCATCTTTAAATTCTGCACCAAAGCCTTCTTTAGCCATACCTTGTTGCCAGCCAACTCTTCTGGCTCCCCCCTGATATCCAAATCCACGGATATATTCTTGCTGCTGAGAGTCCTTATCTACATTTCTAAATCTGGGTATATAGAAGCCAGTAGGTCTTCTTCCATAGTCATATTGGTCGGCAAAATCTTCGGTCACTCCACGTGCTCCTGTCCGAAAATGATGGTCCATTAAGTTGTGGCCCAATTCACCACTGGAATTTGCAAAGCCATTGGGAAAACGGTCTGACTTTGAATTCAACATGATAAAGGTAGATCCCAGGCATGATGCATTTAGGAAAATAATTTTCGCATAAAATTCTACCCATTCATTAGTCTCAGCATCAATCACTCTTACACCCACAGCTTTATCCTGCTCTGCGTCATATATAATGCTATTGACAATAGAATGTGGCCTTAAGGTTAGATTTCCAGTAGCTACAGCAGCAGGTAGTGTAGCAGATTGTGTACTGAAGTAGGCTCCGTAAGGGCAACCATACATACATCTATTTCTGTACTGACAAGCTCCTCGACCATTATGAGGTTGTGTTAAATTCGCAGTTCTTCCTATGGTAATCACGCGCCCTCCGAAGTTTTCGGCAACGCGTTCCTTGAGATGTTGCTCTACACAGTTTAATGGGATGGGGGGTAAAAACTGTCCATCGGGGACTTGAGGAAGCCCTTCTTTCATTCCTTGAATGCCCGCAAAGCGTTCTACATAATCGTACCAAGGCTCAATATCCTTATATCTGATGGGCCAGTCTACAGCGATACCATCTTTGGCATTCGCCTCAAAATCCATATCACTCCAACGATAGCAATGTCTCCCCCACATGAGAGACCTCCCTCCTACATGATATCCCCGAATCCAGTCGAATCGCTTCACTTCTGTATATGGATTTTCTTTATCATTTACCCAAAGGTGGAGACTTGATTCATTAATGGTGTATCCCGTACGAGATTGTACGGGGTAGTTTTCCTTTACTTCAGGAGGAACCTGACCTCTGTGAGGCTGTGTCCAGGGATCATCGTAAGCAGTGGTATAGTCTTCTATATGCTTAACCATTCTCCCTCTTTCCAACATGATTGTTTTTAGTCCTTTTTCCGTTAATTCCTTTGCAGCCCATCCCCCGCTGATTCCTGATCCTACGACAATGGCATCATAGGTATTTTGTTCTTTAGCTTTTCCATTTATCTGCATAGCAGTAATTCTTTTAATCTCGTTTATTGTGGTAAGTTAGTAGTAAATTTGGTAATAAGACATATTTTCTAGACTGCCCAAGCCTTTTGATCTTCTTCTAAAGGTACACAACCCTCATATCTTCCCGGAACCTTTACATAGGCTAATACTTGCGTAGCTCCAACTTCAGATGTGAAAAACCCTGCTAATGTAAGTTGTTTGATTGTCGAATAAAATGGGGTATTGTCTGCACTTCCCTGCGCTTTGGCAGCACTTTCATAACTTTTCAGATGCTCGATTCGCTGAGAAGATTCACATTTCGTAAATGATTTTCCATACTTATCTTGTGCATCACTCTCAAACTGATCTAAAGATGTCAGGAAGTAGTTTCTATCCTCATCCTTAAAAATGTCTTTAAGCATGATATCCACATATCTGTGTACAAGGGCATCTTTTGCCCCAGGGGTATCAGTGGCTGGAATAATGGTTTCGGATATCTCAGCGACGATTGAGACTTGGTCTTCAGATAGTACAGATGGTAACCAATCAGTAGAACTATCAGTTTGACAGCCTTGAAGTATACCTGTTACGATAGGAGCAGATAAAGCACCGCCAGATATCCAGGTAATCCGTTTAAGAGCTTCTCTTCTTTGCATATATCAAATCATTTATTTTGTTTATCATCCTATTGTGAAATATATCTTTTATTTTTCAGAAAACATAATTCAAAAATATGTGCTTCGATGAAAAATATACATACATCGTGACCCCAAAATTATATTATGACAAAAAGAGGTTGAACTATAAAGTTTATAATTATATGATATAATAACTGTGTTGATGTCAAAGCGTTCAGAAAATTTGTAATCAGTAGGAATCATTTACGTTCGGGTTTCGCGAGGTTGTTTTGTGAACAAGTTATTTTTTATATAATTTTCATTTGAATAAAACGTTCAAAAAGTATTATGAATCGTAGACACTTTAACCGTATTTCTGCCACTGCTATGGCGAGCCTATCATCTGGTATACCCATACACAGTTGGGCGTTAGAAGGTAGAAGGCCTAATGAACAATTTAATGTCGGACTCATTGGATGTAATGGGATGGGTTTTTTTAATCTTACCAATCACCTCAAACAACAAGATGTCGTATGTGTAGGGTTGTGTGATGTAGATCAAAAAGTATTAGATGAAAAGGCTGCTGAGCTAGAGAAAAATTTTGGTCAAAAACCTCAGTTATACACAGATTTTAGAAATTTACTGGAAAATAAAGATCTGGATGCTGTAATTATTGGTACTCCAGATCATTGGCACTGCTTGCAGACGGTACTGGCATGTGAAGCAGGAAAAGATGTCTATGTAGAAAAGCCCATGGCTAATTCTATCGCTGAGGCACGGGCGATGGTAGTAGCGACACGAACTTACCAACGAATAGTACAGGTTGGTCAGCAGCAAAGGAGTGGTGCACACTGGCAAGAAGTGGTCAGATTTATACAAAATGGGAAGTTAGGTAAAGTAAGAAATATACGGGTATGGGCTAACTTTAATTATGGACAGGCGCTACCTAGTGTTGCAGACAGGTTTGTTCCGGAAGGATTGGATTATGACATGTGGTTAGGTCCTGCGCCCTATCGAACGTATAATCCTAATAGACTACATGGTAAATGGCGATTTCAATGGGATTATGGGGGGGGAATACTTACGGATTGGGGGGTACATCTTCTGGATATTGTTTTATGGGCAATGGATTACTACAGAGCTCCCAATTCCGTTATGTCAACTGGAGGGATTTTCGCTTACCCAGATCACGAGCTTCAAACACCGGATACACAGTCTGTATTATATGAATTAGATGAGACAATTATAGAGTGGAATCATATCAGTGGTATGCAAATCGGACCCTTTGGACGAAATTATGGTATTGCATTTTATGGAGGGAATGGAATACTGGTTGTGAACAGAGCGGGTTGGGAAGTCATACCGGTTGAAAAAGACGGTAACCCTTTGATCGAGCCCATACCGCTACAGGAAGGGGTGAGAAGTAATCATGAACAGCACGCCATCAATTTTATAGAGTGTGTAAGAGAACGGAAAGAACCCAATTGTAACGTAGATATGGGATATTGGGCCGCATTTTTTGCCCATGCAGGAAATATTTCCTATCGTTCCAAAGAGAAACTTACCTGGGATATGTCCAAAAGAAAGTTTGTGGGTAGTAACTCGGCCAATCAATATATTCAACCTGAGTATAGAAAGCCGTGGAAATTTCCGATGTAGGGATTGACTATAGTCTTTAGACACTTAGCGTAGCATAGCCACCAGCTGATATATCAAACTTCCAGATCAGTTTACCACGTCTTTCCTCACAAGCCTATGAAGTCTCAAAAGATGTTGTAAAGGATTCTTTAATGTTTTCCATATGTCCAAATTCCAACTAATAATCCCATTATAAAAAACCCAATACCTATCAATAATCTTTGTTTAGAATGTTCTATTCCTTTTTGCAATGGAATAATAACCTCACCATTTGGTCTGTAGATTCCAGATACGGCTGCACTTTTTGAAGTATTAGTTATGTCAAAACCTCCAACCAGCGAAGTTTTTTTGACCATCAAATGCAATATTTCTCCTACCTGAATGGATTCCATTCCTTCACGATTCAGATGGTATAATTTACCTCTAAGTCTATATTCTTTGTTATCATCTTCAAGAAATATTGTTGACATAACTACTCTTGGTTCTATAAAAAGTTCACGCTCTTCATAGCTTAATTCTAAAGGTTGAGATACCTTACCCGTGATTTGCTCATAGTCCATTTCATTTTCATTCCAAGCCCCCTTTATGATGAGAAGTCCAATAAGCGTCCAGATTACACTTACTGAGTATAAAAATAGAATCATTCCTTTTTTCATTAAATCAGATGTTAGATACCCTAACTGAACTGTTATATGAGTATAAAATAAGCTATAAATTTAAATTCTGATGGTACCCTTTTTGGTTTTTGTAAAAATTCACGAGTAATTGAACCAAAAAAATATCATTTGATAGAGGAGATCATGAAATTATCTGATGAGCAGATCTTAGGGAAATTTGAGGAAATACTCAAAGAGTATCGAGAATCTATTGGATCAATCCAACATCTCATTAAACCAATGCGGGAGAAAACCGATACAGATGAATTAATAAAAGAACAGGGATTCAAAGGTATTGATCGGGCGAAAATGGATAAACTTATAGAAGAGATAGGGATTGAAGAACCCATTGAGGATTTATTAGAGATGCTTTAGGATGAAGTACTTATTGGATACTAATATCCTGCTAGTCTACCTAAGAAAACAGAAGACTAAAGATTATATTGATGAAAATTACCAACCCTTTTCCGCTCCCAATATTCCACTCCTATCTGTAGTTTCTAAAGGGGAAATCAAATCGGTTGGATTAAGAAACAAATGGGGATTAGCTCGATTGCAATCTCTCGATTTATTTTTAGTCGGCCTAGAACACCGGCTAGGCGCCCATGCCTCCGCTAGGGTTCTGGCGCGTCGACCAGCTTGCCGTTATCAAGAAGTCTCACAAACCTACCGTTTTATAAAACTATTTTCTCTTAAAAAATGAGTTTCACTTTCTGGAATCTGCCTATCAAACTATTGACCAAATAATCGAACTCGCTTTAAACACTTCCAAGATAAGAACCAATTTCGGTGATTGAAGGGCAGGGTTTTTAAAAAAGGGTTCCTTCAATCAGCATTTGTTTTGCGATTACCAACATCTATTTGTCGCCTAATACGTCAAGAAGGGAAGCGAACGGACATTCGCAATGGAATGTCTCATTCGTGTTAAGGCTACATTAAATTACTTGCAAAATAAAATTTATTTACAATATCACTTGCAATTTAAAAGTAATATTCTAATTTTGCTTGCAAAACAAAAGTAATAAATTTTAATCAAAAGATCTGAGTACATGACAAAAAAATAGTGGGTTATGGCCAAAGTGTTAAATTGTAATAA
>CAZZEC010000205.1:0-8713 GCA_964652565.1 uncultured Bacteroidia bacterium | reverse complement strand
TATTGAGATCTGGTATCATCGACAACGTATCCATTCAGCCTTAGAAAAATTGTCCACTTTTTTGTTGCAAATCCACAATGAAGAAGAAATAGAACACGAGACATAAAAAGCAGCTACCAGGCCAGCCAATTATCGGCGGTCGTTGGGTAGCTCAACCGTTACAAAAGAAGTCTCATTTAACCACCGTTTTGAGGTACTTTCTATCAGTACTACAGAATTGGGGGTAGCCAATGCTGAAACAGGAGATCCCTCAATAAACTCGAAGCTAAAGAGGGTAAAAAAAGCAGTATCAACAAAGTAGAACGCATTTTCCTGGAATAAATGATCGGTGTCAGGATTATTTACTGATACACTATATGGTAATATTCTTACAGATCGAACAATTTTAGGGAAAAATGTCTCAAGTTTTGGAGCTACCGGAAGGTAAGAACGCGCCGTATGTAACGTACGTCCTTCATTGGTCTCGTCAGTAATCACACGATGTATCTCGGCTTTGTTTGTATGAAATTGATCGTATTCTCATTCATCCATCACATACATACATATCAGTACCCCACACAACATACTTAGTGATATACCAAAGATATTGATGAACGAGTAGGTGATGTCATTTCTTAATAATCTTAGGGCCATTTTGAGATAATTCCGTATCCTAATGGTAGGGTTAGGGGTAATGTTTGAGTAGTCTGAGTAGTCTATATAAGTAATAATGTACAAAACATACCAATAGGAGAAAAATAATCTATGAACGGTAGATGTGAGTAGATAAACATCAATTCATTTATGAAATAGATTTTCATTTTACTTATCATTGCTTCCTCCCTTAATAAATCTTAACTTAATGTCTTTAGAAGAAAAGGATTATGCTACGTACTCAGCGCCGCTACGTATGGCTTAAATTTGTGGTTACCACAGGTATTGGAGCTATATTATTGGGATTTGTATTTTTTAATGAAGGAAAAGACGAGCTAAACCTACCTCGGAAGGTTGACTATAATTATCATATTCGTCCGATCTTGTCCAATAATTGTTATAGTTGTCACGGTCCGGATTCTTCCTCCAGAGAAGCGGGGTTGCGATTAGATACCTATGAAGGAGCCACACAGTTATCGGAAAGTGGAATACAGGCTATTGTACCTGGATCAGGACACAAAAGTGAATTGATTCACAGAGTAAGACATGAGAAGGATTCAGAGCGAATGCCCCCTGCTGAAAATGGGAACCCGCTCTCAGAAAGAGAAATTGCACTCCTGGAAAAGTGGATAGATCAAGGAGCTGAATATAAGAAACACTGGTCGCTCATACCTCCAGAAGCGGTTAACGTTCCCTACATAAAACAAACTTCCTTTGTCAATAATCCTATTGATCAGTTTATTCTTCACAAACTAGAACAGCAGCAATTAACCCCTGTCCCATTAGCAAATAAAGAGACATTAATCAGAAGATTGTCTTTTGTACTCACTGGATTGCCCCCTCATCCAGATCATGTGCAAGAATTTATACAGGATACCACTGAACATGCGTATGAAAAATGGGTAGATTACTATCTGGGAAGTTCATCTTTTGGAGAAAGATGGGCAAGACATTGGATGGATATTGTACGATACGCAGAGACCCGTGGACATGAATTCGATTATGGAATAGGAGGGGCCTGGCATTATCGGGATTATCTCATTCGTGCCTTTAATGAGGATATACCTTATGACGAGTTTGTATATGAGCATTTGGCGGGGGATTTATTAGAAGATCCTAGAACTCATCCCCAGGAAGGATTTAATGAATCGGTGATAGGAACGGCCTTTTTCGGAATGGGTGAGGGGAAACACAGTCCCGTTGATATCAAGGAAGAGGAATCATACCGGATTGACAATATGATTGATGTTACAGCTAAAGCCTTTCAAGGGCTGACAGTAGGATGTGCAAAATGCCATGATCATAAATTCGATCCCATACCCACTACAGATTATTATGCCATGTACGGTATGCTGGAAAGTATGAGAACCACGCAGTTACCTATAGGATATGCGTCTGAGACAGAGGAAAAAATGGCTCAGTTGCTGGAATGGAAACAGGTATTAAGAAAAGAAGTGGCTGCCAATTGGTTAGACGAACTGGAACATATTCCATTTACAAAGACTCATAAAGTGAGTGTAGAAAATGACACTCCTGCTTCCAGTAGTCAAGATTCCTTGGGATATAAGATATTCGGCGACTTTCGATCGGGAACGTTTGATGGATGGTATGCAGATGGATTTGCGTTTGGATCTTCTGGTACGATAGGAATGCCGCGGATGAGTAAGGATAGCCAGTATGTAAGGTATTTGTATCCTGGAAAAGTCAGTAGTAGGTCCATTGGTACAGGGATAATAGGAGCACTTAGATCTCCCAATTTTGTGATAGAACATGACTCTCTTCAAGTGTATGCTGCTGGTAAGCGGGCTACGATCAGGATCGTCATAGATAACTTTCAATTGATTCAATATCCTATTTATGGAGGACTTTCTCGTTCTGTTGATACTAATGAGGTACAGATTTACGGATTTCGTATGGATAAGTGGAAGGGACACAAAGCATATATCGAAATGCTTCCGGGAGAATTTGATAGGCATGTATATTCCATAGAGCCAGAGGACTACATCGACGCATATTATGTAGTAGCATTCAACGATAGCATCCTTCCAGAAGGATATGTGATGCCTGAGCATTTACCTACTCTTAGGAATAATAACAAAAATACACTAAAAGAGGCCATTGAAAACTGGTCCAATATGAATGCTCATGCTGCTGACGTAGCGGAAATTAATAGGGCAATCCAAGATCGAACGTTATCCAGAAAACTTTCACCCGAAAGCAGAGCGTTGCTGCGACACATGGATAGCCTTGAGCACGAGATTTTCAGTCCGGCTTATATTGAAGGGGTGACTACTGGAGAAAAAGTGTATAGCCCTGTATTCCACAGGGGAAACCACAATACCCCATTGGAGGACGATGTTCCTCACCGTTTTTTAACAGCCATAGCAGGTGATTCGGTTTCCTTTCCAACTCATGTCAATAGCAGGATGGCCTGGACAAATGCCTTGTTTGAAAGTAATAATCCCTTGACATCCCGAGTTATGGTCAATCGGCTTTGGCATCACGTGTTTGGAAGAGGAATCGTAGAAACAGTGGATAATTTTGGGGTTCAGGGAAAATTACCCAGTCATCCCGAGTTATTAGATTATCTGGCAGAGGAATTTGTGAAGCGTGATTGGTCCATGAAATCCATGATCAAGGTAATGGTCATGTCTCAAACTTTTCAGCGTCAATCTCAAGCATCTGATGAAGCGCTGCAAAAAGATCCTCAAAATATTTTGCTCTCTCATTATTCTGTCAGGAGACTAGAAGCAGAGGCCATCAGAGATGCTATGCTGGCTACCTCAGGATGTATGGATTCTGTGATGTATGGCGCTTCGGTACCTGTTCATCTCACAGAATTTATGAATGGAAGAGGAAGACCTTGGTACTCTGGGCCATTGGATGGGGCAGGAAGAAGGAGTATTTATACTTCAATACGCAGAAATTTCCTGCCAGCATTCATGCAGACATTTGATATGCCTGTGCCAGCTACAACCTTTGGAAATAGAAACGTAACTAATATCCCTGCACAGTCTTTAGCATTGATGAATGACCCTTTTGTCATCGAACAATCATATGAATGGGCTAAAAGACTACTAAAACAATACCCTGCCAGTTGGGAGAGGCGGGTAAACCGTATGTACTGGGAAGCATTTTCCAGAGCTGCAACTCAAGATGAAATCGATAGTGCGGGAGCATTTTTGGAAGCTCAAGGAATATTATATGATCAGTGCGAAGGAGAATGGCTGCACGATCATCGCACGTGGCAGGACCTGTGTCATGCTATGTTTAATGTAAAATCATTTATTTACACGTTATGAAACCTCAGGAGAATACACATAGGGTACATAAGCCCATGTCGAGAAGAGAAATGTTGGGACTCTGTAGAAACGGGTTTGGTTCGGTTGCACTCTTTGGATTAATGAGTTCCATACCTTTTGGGTGCCAGGTTAGACAAGAAGAAAAGATCCTGGAAAAAATTGCTAAAGGAGTTCCCCAACTTCCTCATTATACACCCAAGGCTAAAAATGTCATCTTTCTGTTTATGGATGGGGGTATTTCTCAGGTGGATTCATTTGATCCTAAACCCAGATTGGCTGCAGAAAACGGTGAAAGTCCTTATAAGAAATTCAAAGTAGAGAATACGCAGTTTGATAATATCGGTAAGATCCTGAAGAGTCCCTGGGAATTTAAACAATATGGAGAGAGTGGTATTCCCATCAGTGAGTTATTCCCACATATCGCTACCTGTATCGACGATTTGACAGTTATTCGATCTATGGTTTCAGATTTTCCCGAACACACTAATGCTAACTATTTTCTTCATACAGGAATAGGCATACAAGGGAGACCCAGTGTAGGTGCATGGGTTAACTATGGATTGGGGTCGATGAATCAAGATTTACCAGGGTATGTGGTCATAGATGGAGGGCTTGTACCTCCGGGCGGAATGGATAATTTTACCAATGGGTTTCTTCCTGCGAGTTATCAGGCATCTGTATTTAAAGCAGCACGTCTTCCCGTGGCAAATATTCTTCCCCATGAACAAGAAGAATCATTGCAATTATCAAAACTAAAGTTTTCCAAAAAACTAGATAATCAACTGATAGGGAAGCTAGGACCTGCGGATGCTATTGAGTCAGCCATCTCAAATTATGAGTTAGCCTTTAGAATGCAGGAAGCCGTACCTGAGCTTACGGATCTGAAAGGTGAAACCAAAGCGACCAAAAAGCTCTACGGATTGTATTCTGATGATGCACATACGAGAAGCTATGGCGCGCAGTGTTTACTCGCACGAAGATTGGTAGAAAGAGGCGTTCGGTTTATCGAACTCACTTGTCCAAAAGTCGCTGCCGATCGCTGGGACCAACATCAAAAGCTGAGAGAAGGACATGAATTAAATGCACATGCCGTGGACCAACCTATTGCAGGATTGCTGAAAGATCTCAAAGCCAGGGGACTATTAGAACAGACCTTAGTGGTATTTGCAGGTGAATTTGGTCGAACGCCTTTTGCCCAGGGCAAAGATGGAAGGGATCACAATCCCTCTGCTTTTTCCATATGGATGGCAGGTGGGGGTGTCAAAGGCGGGACAATCTATGGACAGACTGATGAATATGGATATAGAGTAGTAGACAAGCCTACGACCATACACGATTTACATGCTACCATGCTGCATTTGATGGGTATTGAACACACCCAGCTCACGTATCGCTTTAGTGGGCGTGATATACGTCTTACTGACGTTGCCGGCAACGTATTGCACGATATTCTGGTGTAGATAATAATATACAATAAACACTCTACCATGCGATTTCGCTTATTATGTTATCTATTATTCGTCCCATTAATTTCCCTATTCAGCCAAACTAAGCCTCCCAATTTTATTCTTATACTTACAGATGATCAGGGATGGACGTCCTTATCATTCCCGATGGATCAGAAAATACCTGAATTGAAAAGCGATTATTTTGAGACACCTAATATGGAGCGTTTGGCGAATATGGGTATGAGGTTCTCACGAGGATATGCACCTGCAGCCAAGTGCAGTCCTACCAGAAGAAGTATACAATTTGGAGAGACGCCTGCTCGTCAGGGAGCAGAGCGATTTGGAACTACGCACATGACCCCAGAAATGATTGCTACCAGCCTCCCTAATATGCTTAAGCGCATGAATGCTCAATATCGTACGGCACATTATGGGAAGTGGGATTTGCGAGCTGATATATTCCCCGAAGACATAGGATATGACGAGAGTGATGGGGACACAGGAAATCGAAATGGAAATGTCTTTATGAGTACGGATGACAAATGGTCGGATGTATTTGTCAATGATGACCCTAAACGGATCACAACACTCACCCGTAGAGGAATGAATTTTATGGAGCGGCAGGTGAGTCAAGGAAACCCTTTCTTTCTTCAAATCTCGCATTATGCAACACATGTGGATATGCAAACCAGAGAAGAGACCTTTGAAAAATTTAAGAACAAAGAGAAAGGAAGTATCCACAAACTCCCAGGATGGGCGGGAATGCTTGCCGATTTAGATGCCGGAATCGGTCAGTTACTGGATAAATTGGAAGATCTCGAAATAGAGGAAAATACCTATATCTTTTTACTCGCCGATAATGGAGCGGTTCCATTTATACCTCCGGGTCAAAATTATTACGATCACCCTTCCGAATATAATGAGCCTAGTAGAAATTACCCACTGAGAGCAGGCAAGTGGTCCTTGTTTGAGGGAGGAATAAGAGTCCCTTTTTTAGTAGCTGGCCCCGAAATTGAAAAGGGCTCTCAATGTGATCATCCCGTAGTGGGATGGGATATTTTACCTACAATTGCTGAATTGGCAGGTAGTCAAAACAAAATGCCTGATCATGTAGATGGAAAAAGTATTATTCCCTATTTGTTCAATGGAAATAAAGGCGAAGTAGATCGAGGTAATTATGGCTTGATCTTTCATCGATATGGAAATCGTAGACATCAATCCGCGATTATATTGAATAAATACAAACTTATAAAGCTCTGGGATTTTGACAAAATCATGTTATTTGATTTAGAGAAGGACCTGGAAGAGGTCAATGACCTGTCTGAAACATACCCTGAGAAAAAGGAAGAATTATATCGTACAATGATGGAATATCTGCGGGAAGTAGATGCGGAAGTATTACAATTGTTCAATTGAGAATTATGAAAATATCTATTGGCATTATATGCTTATTACTATTAACTCAGCTAGGATGGGAAACCCCGAAGGAATTGACTTCCGAGTTGGATCGCCCTAATATCCTATGGATTACTACGGAAGATATAAGTCCTAATCTGGGATGTTATGGAGACACTTACGCACATACGCCTAATCTTGACCAATTAGCTAAAGAAGGGGTATTGTACACCCATGCATTTGCTTCTGCACCTGTATGTGCGGTGGCCAGGTCCAGCATTATTACAGGAGTGTATTCCTCTTCACTTGGGAGTCAACACATGCGATGCCAGGGCAAATTGCCTTCTTCCATGAAGACATACCCTGATTATCTGCGACAAGCAGGATATTATTGCACCAATAATGTCAAGACAGACTTTAACCTAAATATAGATAACAAATCTGTATGGGATGAATGCAGTAAAACTGCGCATTGGCGCAACCGCAAAGACACAGAACAGCCCTTTTTCTCTATCTTTAACTTTACCACCACCCATGAAAGTAGAGTGAATAGGGAAGATCGATACCTCAATGCTATACAAAACGTTCCCGAAGATCTACTTAAGGAGCCTGGTGATGTACCCATTCCTCCCTATTATCCCAATACTAAAGAAGTACGCGAATTATGGACCAGATATTATAATATCATCACAGCGATGGACATCCAGGTGGGAGAAATATTGCAGCAATTAGAAGAAGATGGGTTAGCTGAAAATACGATTGTTGTATACTATTCAGATCATGGAGCAGGCGTTCCCAGACATAAACGTTGGCTATTTGATTCGGGATTAAGCGTACCGCTCATTGTGAAAGTCCCTGAAAAATATAAGGACTGGCTTCCTCATGCTATTGGTGAAAAAACTGACGAGTTGGTAAGCTTTCTGGATATGGCACCTACCGCATTACACCTGGCAGGTGTAGAAATCCCGGACCATATGCAAGGAAGAGCTTTTTTGGGGCCTGAGCTTAGTGATGAACGAACTTACGTATATGCAGGGAGAGATCGGATGGATGAACGCTATGATATGCAGCGTGCTGTAAGAGACAAACGGTTTAAATACATCAGATATTACGAATCTTATAAACCCTATTGCCAGTATATGAATACTCCCGAAAAGGGTGCTATCATGCAAGCAATCAGAGAGGCTGAATCAAAAGGGACCATACCAACGGAAGGTCAGCATATCATTGCACTTCAAAAACCTGATGAAGCCTTATATGATGTAAATAATGACCCCCATGAACTCAATAATTTAGCAGGTAATCCCGCATATGCTCAAAAGTTAGAGGAAATGCGGGAAGCTCATGCGACATGGTCTGATGAGACCCATGATACAGGTTTGATACCTGAAACGATTATCCGTCATTGGGAAGAGCAGTGGGATATGCCGATATACGATATCATGCGTGAGAAAGATATGCCCATTACACATATTAGAGAGACTGCATTAGGGCAACGCGCTTACACCCAAATTCTGAATGATCTGACGCATGAAAATGACGCTGTGAGATACTGGGCAGCCATACACATTGGAAACCATCCAGAAGTGGGCATGTCGTCCCATGAACAACTTAGAGAAGCAATTGACGACCCTGTTCCGACAGTACGAATTGCCATTGCAAGGGCTCTGGAAAAGTTGGGGGATGCAGAACCTGCGATTAACATACTCAAACAGGAACTCAACAATGAAGACCCATGGACGAGATTGATCGCTGCACAGGTATTAGATGAAATGGGGGATCAGGCTAAGCCTGCCGTAAAAGCATTGAAAGGTGTGATGAATGATGAAAACAAATATGTGGTTCGAGTCGCCAATCATGCGTTGAATCAAATGCTAGGTACAGATCGTGTTGTACCTTAGAATATTCTGTGTAAATTCATTCTGGATTAACAGG
>CAZZEC010000204.1:0-8905 GCA_964652565.1 uncultured Bacteroidia bacterium | reverse complement strand
TATTATAAGGAACGATCTATGAAATATACCTTTTACTTAATTTTTCTATGTATTCCTGGCATGTTGATGGCTCAATTGTCAGATTGTTCAACTACCAGATATGACGAAGATCTGTTTGATGATCTCGACTCTACAATTGCTGTAAAATTTGGTGCCAGTGAATTTGAAGATGGGCAAATCAAGGATTTACTAATGGATATATATGAGCCTGCCAATGATACTGCCAATCAGCGACCACTGGTACTGCTGGCATTTGGAGGTAGCTTTACCATGGGATCAAGGCAGGAACTGGCAGAATTAGCCCGAAGATTTGCTCAAAAAGGGTATGTGGCTGCTACGATTGATTACAGGATTTTTAATTCTCTACCTACAATTGTAGATTCTACGCAGGCCCTGGATCTGATTGTCAAAACTATTAGTGACTACAAAGCGGCCATTCGATATTTTAGGGAAGACGCGCTAACAGATAATACATTTGGGATTGATCCAGATATGATTTTTGCTGGAGGCACTTCTGCTGGGGCCATAGTAGCAGTACATACCGCATATCTAGATTCTACAGATGATGCTACAGATGCCTATAGAATAGCGTTTGCACAGAATGGTGGCTGGGAAGGAAATAGTAGCGAAAATGTAAATATTTCTTCCGAAGTGAGAGGAGTACTCAACTACACAGGAGCTTTGAACGATGCGGATTGGATCGATGAAAATGATCCCCCGCTATTTAGCGCACATGATGAACTCGACCTCATCGTTCCTTACGGAACGAGACGTGTATTTGCTTCACTGGCAGTAACCATTAATTTTGATGGAAGCTTCACCATGACTCAAAGGGCGCAGGAACTAAATATAGATACAGAACTCATTACAGTACAAGGCAGCAATTCACATGTGAGCTATTTCCTGGAGCAGGATATCATTGATAGTGATTCTATAGTGAATGCTTCAGCGAGATTTATGAAAAATATTATCTGTGGCACTTCTGTCTCTCGTGCCAAGCGCATGGAAACACAGCTAAAGGTGTACCCCAATCCGGCAGATCGTACGCTGGTAATCGAGCATGGTGATATCGCGGGTAATGGAAGACTGAAAATGATAGATATGATGGGGAGGACCGTGCATGTCGAGTCAGTATATCAAAGATCCACCATTGAACTGGATATTCAAAGTATGCCCAATGGATGGTACTATGTAATGATGGAAGATCCCCAAAAACAGCGCTTCAGTTATGCATAAATTCAGATCATCCACTAGAAAATCTTAAATCATAATACGATTCTAATAAACAAATAAGATATTTAATCCTGTAAATTAAGAATCATTACTAACCCCAAATTAGACACCTAACCAATGAAACGTAGAATATTTATCAAGCAAAGCGGATTGATCAGTGCAGGATTCTTGAGTTTGTCTGCTTATGTGACAAGCTGTGGACCAACTGGAAAACCATCTAGCGGTCCTGGTGGTCAGGAAGGATCATTTGCTTCTTTTCCAGAGACATTGAGTAAAGGGTATGGACCCTTGTTAGATGATCCGGAAGGGATATTGAATTTGCCCGAAGGATTCTCTTATAAAGTGATTTCCCGTCAGGGTACCCCTATGATGGATGGCTTTCTCGTCCCAGGAAAGGCGGATGGTATGGCAACTTTTTCTACTCCTGATGGAAAAGTACTCATCATACGAAATCATGAGGTTTCCCCAGATGATTTAGCTAGTGGTCCTTTTGGAGAGGATATGAAGCTACTGGAGAATATTGCTCCTGAAAAACTATTTGATTACGGGCGTGGTGAACTTCCTTGTTTGGGGGGTACAACGACCATGCTGTATAATCCTGCTACCGGAGAAGTAGAAGCAGAGTATTTAAGCTTAGCGGGTACGATACGCAATTGTGCTGGAGGCCCTACTCCCTGGGGAAGTTGGATCACCTGCGAGGAGAATACTTCTAATGCAGATGACAAGCTGGAGAAAAACCACGGATATAATTTCGAAGTACCTGCGAGTGTAGAACCTACCCTATACGATCCTATTCCATTGACAGATATGGGGCGTTTCAACCATGAAGCTGTTTGTGTAGATCCCAATTCAGGAATTGTGTACCAGACAGAAGATAGAGGAGACGGATTGATTTACCGGTTTATTCCCAATGTACCTGGAGAATTGCACAAAGGAGGTAAACTTCAGGCATTGGCTATTAAAGGGAAGATGAGTTTTGATACGAGAAACTGGGAAGAATTGGACTCGGAAACAATGGAGATCAGAAAGCCTTATGAGGTAGAATGGATCGATCTGGATGGGATAGATGCACCAGAAGATGACTTGAGAATCAGAGGATTTGATAAAGGAGCAGCCAGGTTTGCCCGTGGGGAGGGAATGTGGTATGGAAATGGAGAAGTATATTTTGCGTGTACAAATGGAGGAGTAAAGCAACACGGACAAATATTCCGCTATATTCCTAGTTCTCAAGAAGGAACACCTGGTGAGGAAGATCAGCCTGGTACACTGGATATCTATGTAGAACCCAATAACACAGATATAGTAGAAAGCTGTGATAACCTTACCGTAGCTGCAAATGGAGATTTGGTGATTTGCGAAGATAAAGCTACTCCACGAATTGTCGGTGTTACACCTCAGGGAGAAATGTATCATATTGGCAAAAATGTAGGGTTTGATTCAGAATTTGCAGGAGCTACCTTCTCACCAGATGGTCAGACATTGTTTGTCAACATCCAGCATGCGGGATTGACTATCGCCATTACAGGGCCTTGGGGAGCAAGAGAAATTGCTTAGTCTGCTTCAGAGGAATATAACCTGTCTATAGATAGAAATATAGAGGCTGAATGTCTCATGATTAGTCTTATGAGATGTTTAGCCTCACTTGAGTTTGCCAATGCAACAATTACAAGCTATGGATAAAAGTAATCCCATCAATGTTGAACTGTTAAGCATGAAATACGTTATTATCCTAGGATTACTTTCAAAAATTTCTGAAATTTTTGATAGATAATTCGAGGAAAACGTTAATATTTGTACATGCAGAGTATTACCATAGATACACGCATAGCGCTAACATATATTTTTCATCAGTGTCTCCGTCAAAACTGGGCATTTGTTTCCTTCAGATTGCCTGACAGCGCGGCTCCCATTACCTATATTCAAAAAAGACCAAAGAACACTGCGTTACATGGATTCCCAGAGGCCAATGGCTTTGTTTTCGCTCCATTTAACTCAGCTGGAAAACATAAAAGATTGGGTATTATTCCAGATCTTATAATCAATGGCTGGGAATACGACGACATTCATGGGGAAATTCCTTATGCGCTCAATGGATATAAGTTAAAGCTGGAACCTATACCTCATGCAACAATAAAAAAAGACCGTTACCTACGGCGTCTCGCAGAGTTGAAACATTTCATAGATCACCATCCTCATTTGCAAAAAGTTGTGCTTTCCAGACCTATCAATCTAGAACTTTCTCGCAAACTGGATACACATGCTTTGTATCGTCAACTTTGTGAAGAATATCCCCATGCATTTGTATATATGCTTTATCATCCCCTGGGAGGAATGTGGATAGGGGCAACACCTGAACAATTGATACGAATTAATGACGCTCAGGCTGAGATCGTTTCTTTGGCAGGAACGCAGGTATCTGGCGAGGTCCATGCGTGGAGGAATAAAGAAAATAAGGAACAGGCAATAGTAACCCAATATATTCACGAAATATTAGAAAAATATCGTGCAAATGATATTCGATTGGAAGGGCCTTACACCTACGACACAGGTAGTGTTCAGCATCTAAAAACGGAATTAAAGGCTAATTTATCCAATACTCATAATATTGATAAACTGGTAAGAGATTTGCACCCCACGCCTGCGGTGTGTGGCTACCCACAACGGTCTGCAATGGATTGGATCAATATGTATGAAGGCTATGATAGAGGATATTACACAGGATACTTAGGATTATTTAATGAATCCCATCACTTGGACCTGTATGTTAATTTGCGGTGTATGCAAATCTTTGAAAATGCAGTATCATTATATGTAGGGGGAGGAATCACCAGTGAATCCCAACCTGATGAGGAGTGGGATGAAACGGTGGTTAAATCCCAAACTTTATTATCGGTATTGGATAATTTTATCTGATCCTTTGATTCCAAAGATTACCGGGATACTTTTGACCGTAGGGTAAATGCACCAATATTATGAAAAGCTAGAAATCAGAAGCTAATATTGATTAATGTACAAATATCAATAGCGACCGATTAATTATGAATAATTATGAAAATTAGTGCATCTGCACTGTTTTTGACTGTATATTATTATTGATAATCCCATGATGCAGTCTGATATAGGAGTAGTTCAATTGCTGGTGCAGTTATGTGTAGATCACGGAGTGAAGTCAGTCGTAATTACTCCTGGGTCTAGAAATGCTCCTTTGGCCATTTCCTTTCATCATCATACCCAGATAGATTGCTACAGTATTGTTGACGAGCGTAGTGCAGGTTTTTTTGCGCTGGGACTATCTCTTGCCAAAAATGAACCCGTAGCACTATGTTGTACATCTGGCACTGCATTACTCAATTATTATCCATCTGTTGCAGAGGCATTTTATCAACGGTGTCCGCTGGTAGTTCTTTCAGCAGATAGGCCCCCTGAAAAAATTGACCAACAAGATGGACAAACGATTAGACAAGCTCATGTGATGGACCATCATGTGCGAAAATCAGTGAATCTCGTGATGGATGCTAATGATCCGAATGCCCATACTCACAATAGCCGTTTAATAAATGAAGCCTTATTAGCCGCAAGCTATCCCATTTCCGGACCCGTACATATTAATATTCCGCTTCGAGAGCCATTATATCATACCGTAGAATTGGAACATCCCGTTTCAAAGGCTATTTCCATGTATTCAGGAACAGCAAGGCTGGACGAAACCCAATGGGATCAATTGTTGAGTGTTTTTGAGCAATCTGGTAAAGTAATGATATTACTAGGGATGAACACGCACGATCCTAAGACAAAGGAAGCCTTACAAACCTTAGATGAATGGGGGCAAATAGCGATATTACAGGAAACGACATCCAATTCCAGAAGATCACACGACATACATATAGACCGATTACTAGGTTCTATCTCTAAAGATCAATTTAATGAGTTTAGTCCGGATTTACTCATTACAGCAGGGGGAGGAGTGATATCAAAACGCCTGAAACAATGGCTTAGGGCCTATCCTCCTCAATCTCATTGGCACGTCAATACCGGAGGGGAGATAGTCGATACCTATCAAGCGTTATCAAAGGTGATAGATATGGATCCGGGACATTTTCTCATTGAGCTATCGAAAAGAGCACAACCTATTCAATCATTATACAAGATTGCATGGTCGGAAAAAGAGATGGTGGCAAGATATCGCCATAATGAGTACCTCAAAGATTGTCCTTATTCAGATCTTAAAGTTTTTTCCCTCATAGAAGAAGCCAGTAAAGCCTATGCTCTTGATCTTCACGTAGGGAATAGTTCTGCAATAAGGTATGTACAGCTATTTGATTTTCCTTTTGTGAGGTATCACCATTGCAATAGAGGTACGAGTGGCATCGATGGTGCCTCATCTACCGCAGTAGGATATGCGCATGAGACACAATTTCCCACGCTGCTTATTACAGGAGATATCAGTTTTTTTTATGATATCAATGCATGGTGGAATCAGTATATATCCCCACAGTTAAAAGTAATACTTATTAACAACGGTGGGGGAAATATATTTCGCTTGATTGATGGACCCTCGCAGGGTGGAGCCCTGGACCCTTATCAGGAAACTCCACATGATTTGAATGCAGAAGACATTTGTAGAACTTTTAGGGTCTCTTACAGTTTTGTGGATAATGAAATTGCATTAGTGTCTGAGTTAGACACATTTTTTGAAAGTTCCAGTCAACCTAGTCTGCTGGAAATTCGAACTCCTAAGCTAGAAAACCCCCGTATTTGGAAGGCTTATTTTAAATATTTAACACATGGCAACTACACGTAATTGGGAACCTATTAAAGAATACAAAGACATCCTTTTCGAATTTTTCGAAGGGGTTGCTAAGATTACCATCAACCGGCCCAAAGTATATAATGCATTTAGACCAGAGACTAATATAGAGATGATCGATGCAATGGATATTGCTCGTGAAAGGCAGGATATTGGCGTTGTGGTTTTGACTGGGACGGGGGATAAGGCATTTTGTTCTGGAGGTGATCAGAATGTAAAGGGTATTGGTGGATATGTAGGAGAGGATGGTGTACCGAGGCTGAACGTCCTGGATTTACATAAGCGCATTCGTTCTTTACCTAAACCTGTAATCGCTATGGTAAATGGCTATGCGATAGGTGGGGGCCACGTACTACATGTTGTATGTGATTTATCCATTGCTTCTGATAATGCTATTTTCGGCCAGACGGGTCCCAAAGTCGGAAGTTTTGATGCTGGATTTGGCTCCTCTTACCTGGCAAGACATGTAGGTCAGAAAAAGGCGCGTGAGATTTGGTTTCTTTGTCGTCAATATTCTGCTCATGAGGCAGAGGAAATGGGAATGGTCAATAAGGTCGTGCCGCTTGATCAATTGGAAGACGAAGTGATAGACTGGTGCAAAACCATTATGAAGCGCAGTCCATTGGCGATACGGATGATCAAGAGAGGATTAAATGCCGAATTGGATGGGCAGACTGGGATCATGGAATTCGCAGGGGATGCTACGTTGATGTACTATTTGATGGAGGAAGCTCACGAGGGGAAGAATGCTTTTCTTGAAAAGAGAGATCCTGACTTCCAAAAATATCCGAAGTTCCCTTAATACTTCTTCTAACAGCGAATGTGGCGTTTTGGTAAAAATATATTCATCTCCAAACAGATTGATATGGCAGAAGCACCTAAGCTTAAGAGATATGTTAGAAAAGCTGGAGAGAAAGATCTCCCAGATGTAATGAAAATCTGGGAGGTTATTGCAGCTTTTCACGAGGGATTAGATAACGAGTACAAACGTAATGCAGATACCTCTGAGCAGTTTAAGCAGTTTTTTATCACAGCATTGAGTAGACAGGATGCTTGCGTCTATCTGGCGATTGATAAGGTGGAAATAGTTGGATATATTGTAGGTGAGATTGAGACTAACTCTACTATCTACAAAAAGAAGCTGAAAGGAGTGATAAATGAGGTGGGCGTAATTGGGGGAAATGAACGTAAAGACTTAATGGGGGAGATGGTACAGGCTTTATTAGACTGGTTTGAAGCCAAAGATATCCATAAGGTAGAGGTTAGTTCACATATCCGCAATGATAAAAGTATTGAGATATGGCGTGAATTAGGCTTCTACGACTATAACCTTTTACTTTCCAAAACTATTTAGAAGCCGAGTAGTACTTTTTTACATGAATAAAACGCGTGCATGGATAGAAGCTTTTAGGTTGAGAACGTTACCCCTGGCGTTCTCTTGTATCTTGTTGGGTAACTTATTAGCCAAAAGCCATGGGTACTTTCATGTGTGGATTTTAGTATTATCCTTGACCACCACGCTGTTTATTCAAATATTGTCCAATCTCGCGAATGATTATGGAGATGGAATCAAAGGAACGGATGATCACCGAATTGGCCCGAGGAGAACTGTACAGAGTGGGTTAATCAGCCAAAAGGAGATGAAAAATGCCCTGGTAGTATTTACCCTTTTGACATTCATTTCAGGAGTTGTGCTCACCTGGTTGGGAACAAAAGATTTATCCAGAGATTATTTGATATTCTTCATTTTACTTGGGATCGGAGCCATCATAGCCGCCATTACCTACACCGTAGGAAAGCGAGCATATGGATATCATGGATTAGGTGATGTATTTGTATTTATCTTTTTTGGGCTTGTAGGAGTAGGGGGAGCTTATTTTCTTCAAGCTAACTCATTACGCTGGGAGGTATTGTTACCTGCAGCTTCTGTAGGAATGCTGAGTGTAGGTGTACTTAACCTGAACAATATGCGGGACATAGAGACAGACCTATTGGCTGGAAAACACACAATTGCGGTCAAGATGGGTATCAGAAGAGCCAAAATATATCACGGAGTGCTATTGTTAGGTGCTATCGCTTTGGCTATGATTTATATCAATATTGGACAAGGGTCTTCCTATCAGTGGATATTTGTCGTCAGCTTATTACCCATATTGGCAAATTTGAAGAAGGTAATGAACATTCAAGATCCCCAGGCCTTCGATCCATTGTTAAAGCAACTTGCCTTGGGTACCTTACTCTTTTCCCTTACATTTGGATTAGGGCAAATATTATCATGATCCAGATGGAATTATTTGATGAAGCAGTATGGTATCAACCTTCGATGTGGAAACAGTTGTTTGAGTTAAGGTTGAACGAACAAGTCATAGCTAGTCTAAAGGTAAAATTTGGTTTTGCCAAGGTAAAGGCATGGTTTGAGATCAATGGCGAAAGAATAGAAATTCGGACTGCTTCAGTTTGGCCATTCAAATGGTCTGTTATAAGAAATGATGATACTTTAGGTACTTTCAAGAAAGCATCACTACGTTCATTTCAATTAGAAGTAAAGGATGAAGGTACCTATTTCTTTTTAGCCGATAATTTTTGGGGTACACACAGGAAATGGGTGGATGAGTCTGGAGATATACTTATGTATCAAAAAATTAATCGATCATTTAGAACGTGGAAGAAGAAGCAAACCATTCAGATTATTTCTAAAGAAGCAGATGTATTTCAAATGGTTGTACTTGCATGTATCGGTTTTTTTATTATGGATTATATGCAGCGAGTAAGAGCTGCTGCGTAGACGATATTGCGTGTTATGAAGGTTGTTTGGAAAAAATTGACATTTAAATTTAAACGCCCTAGTGGTACATCCAGAGGTAT
>CAZZEC010000203.1:0-9003 GCA_964652565.1 uncultured Bacteroidia bacterium | reverse complement strand
ATAAGAAAAAAATTTGTGGTCAAACAGAAAATAATCAGCCTTCTAAAAACGAACAGATTGCAGGAAGCCTTGGAATGGCTGATACTCATCACTACCTCTCATGAAGAAGAACTGAGAAATATGCTCATTTCACTCTGCGCACAGTTGAGTGCCACCAATGGTAAATATAGCCAGGGGATGATCGACTATGCTCAGTATCAAATGGACAATACGAAAATTCGTCAGGCTGCCTTATCCTGTCTCCAGAAAGTTGAAGGAGAAGACTATTTCACGCAATTGACCCCAGAGATCATTGAATCAAAATTACATTCTTCCCCAAGCAAAAAACAGAAAATTCTTTTTGTAGCTTCAAATCCTATAGATACACCTAAGTTTCAACTGGAGAAAGAATACCTGGAGATTCGGAGAATATTCAATAATCAACGTGACAATGTGGAAGTTTTAGAAATATTTAATACTTCCTTGGATAGTTTTTTTAACACGATCAGAATCGAGAGACCCAATATCATACATATAGCCGCACCCTCTGACGGAGAGGACCTTATTTTCCATAAAGAAGATGATACGATTTACCGAGTATCTTATGACTTTCTGGGATCTGCTTTTTATATGTTTCAACCTTTTGTGACATGTGTTTTTATCAATACATGGTGCTCTATTCCCTTTCTTAAAAAGATTTCTCAACCCCTACATTGTGCGATAGGAAGTAACGGATTGGTCGATGATGTCATATCAGTTTCATTCTCAAGTGCATTTTATTCGGCTATCGCTAAAGGTAAGTCCCTTGAGGAAGCCTTTTTTATTGGGATAACGATACTAAGAAAAATTGAGAATCATTCTGAGCAGGACATACCTTTCATGATGTTTATTAACGGATTGAATAGTAATCAACTAGATGAATAGACAAGACATAGTATATATATAGCTATCAGGAATTTTTCTTTTTAAACTCAACTTTCTTTATGTGGTCATTGCGAATACCATTTCCAGAGATATTTATCTCAATCGTCCTTTTTTTCATAACCAACATTGATGTCAACGGGCAAGATTCACGTCGACAACGTCTTACTTCTGTAGAAGAGGTCTGTAATCTATATCCTGATAGGATGCGAAAAATGCTAGGTGCTATTGACATAGACATCCCTGAAATACCCAAAGATACAAGATCCCTGGAAGGAGAACATCTCGTCAAAGCATGTGATGCCCTACTACGTTATTATCGAACAGCCATGTCCAGAGCGTGGATTATCCCCGAAGCCCCTTCTTCAGGAAGCGAAATTATTGAAGCGGCTGATGCCATTTGTGAGGATCGTTTTACGTTCTACGATCAGACTGCAATGATACCTCGAAAGTCAGATGGAACTTTGGATTGGACTTTTAGAGGTCCTACGGATGATCAGGAGTGGGCCTGGGGACTTAACCGACACTCCCATATCAACATTCTTCTCAATGCTTTTCTCATAACGGAAAAAGACAAATACGTACGCCAAATTGATGCACATCTCCAAGATTGGGTGATCAGTAGCATCCCCTATCCTGCTAAGAAAAGCTCAACCGCTATGTGGAGAGGATTAGAAGTTAGTTTTCGCGTGAAACAATGGGCAAAAGTATTTTATACATTGATGGAACACCCTTCGCTTACCCCTGCAACCCAATTGCTTATTCTTACAAGCTTACCTGAGCATGCTCATTATCTCAGAAACTATCATGGACAAACAAACTGGATGACGATGGAACTATCTGCACTTGCCATGTTATCCGCAGCCTGGCCGGAATTTACCGCTGCTGAATCATGGATAGCATATGCCCAATCTAAATTAGAGGAAGAGGTAAAGTCCCAGGTGTATCCCGATGGTGTACAAACAGAATTAACTTCTCACTACCATTGGGTAGCATTGAGAAATTTTATTGAATTTGCTGATATATGTGAGGCAGTTGGTGTATCCTTGGCTCAAGGTTTCCATCAACGGCTGGAAGGCATGTGGAACTATTTAGCTTATGCCATGCGCCCTAGTGGTTATGGGCCTCTTAACAATGATTCAAACCTCGACTACAATCGAGACCGTGTACTTGATGCAGCACAAAAATATCAAAGAGGGGATTGGACTTATGTTGCTAGTAATGGTTCTGAGGGTAGCATACCTGATGGGACCCCATCATATGTATTCCCGTGGGCAGGACAAGTGATCATGCGAAGTGGGTATGACCAGAATGCACATTGGGCTTTTTTCGATGTAGGTCCATGGGGTACAGGACATCAACACGATGACAAGTTGCATCTTTCTATACATGCAGGAGGGCGAGACCTACTTGTGGATGCAGGTCGTTTTGCATACAGAGGAGAAGTAGCAAAATTTCGCAAGGCATATGCTGTACAATCACTTGGACATAACGTCATACTCATAGACGGTAAAGGACAAAACCCAGGCCCCAAACTGGTAAAGACTCCATTGGAAGAAGGAAGCTTTACTTCAGAAGAAAGCTTTGATTATGCATTAGGTTCTATGTCCAATTTTGAATCTATCAGCGGAGAAGTAACCCATCGCCGTGCTATATTATATGTAAGGGGATTTGCCTGGATTGTGGTAGACCGCATTGAAAGTGATCGTCCGAGGGAGATTACAGCGTTGTGGCACTGGCATCCAAGCTGTACTGTTACAATAGATGGGGCCGACACATATTCCATAGACCCTGGACAGGGAAATCTGGGTATTTTTCCAGTAGGAGAGAATAATTGGGCTAATGATCTTGTGAAGGGGCAAAAGTCACCCCAATACCAGGGGTGGTATAGTGAAAAATATAATACGTATGAGCCTAATTCTACTTCCGTCTATCATACAACAGTACAAGAAAATGCTACGATCATTTGGTGTCTCATCCCGGGAATGGGAAATGTAGAAAAAGGGATCTTTAAAATCATTGAACAGGATGATTCTAAAGTCAAATTGACAATTAATAATTTACAAGGGAAGAATTATGAGTTGGTAATTCCCTGGACCCTTTCGATACATCCTTCTGTCAACATTTATGATTAATCCCCCGCATATGAAGAGAAGAATTTTTACACAACAGATGGGACTATCCCTTTTTTCTGCCCTGCTCATACCTCAAACTGGCATAGGCAGCAACAAATTTGTTGAAATATCTGTCAAACGACTTTCTTCACCTCCTCTTCCTCACTTTTTTGGATATTATGGTATTAATCCCTGGGACCCTACGATGACCTATCATCTAGCTCTGGAGACTAAGATAGATGACCATAGACCTACCATTCATGACAGTGCAAAGGTGGGATACATAGATATCAATACCCATCTCTTTACTCCCATCACTGAAACCCCTGCCTTTAATTTACAACAGGGGACGATGATGCATTGGATAGGGGAACAGGAATTTACGTATAATGACTATCAGGATGGGAAATTAATTTCTTATGTGATCAATTTCCAAACCCAGCAAAAGCGCTTGATTCATGGAGCGATTGCAGCCGTTTCTCCCGATCATAATCATGCAATTGGCCTAAATTTTCAGCGAATGTCATATTGTCGTCCTACTGTGGGATATGCACATCAAGAAAATGGATATGAACTGGATTTTATACCTTCTGATGATGGTCTGTATTCACTTGACCTCAATCGAGGAGAATCAAGTTTATTACTTCCTATTTCAGAGGTTATAGATCAATATAAAGGAGATTTACCCGTTTCAAATCAACCTGTATGGTTTAATCATGTACTGTATAATCCTACAGGTGAAAGAATACTATTTTATTGTAGAATAAGAAAAAGAGACCGAGGCGGTTTCTTTACTTCACTGTGGACGGTGAATAGTGATGGATCAGATCTAAAATGTCAAACAACCTTTGAGCATCATGTTTCGCATTTTGATTGGAAAGACGAAAAGACCATGCTGATTACATCAGATATGTTAGGAGATTTTATGTATCTAGAATTTACAGATGGGAAAAAGAATTATACCCCTATTGGCAAGGGGATACTTACTGTAGATGGACATTGTAGTTATCTGGATGATCCCAACTGGATTTTATCTGATACTTATCCATTGGGAGAAGAACGGTTGGCAGAGTTATTTCTATTTAATATCCAGGAAAATCGCAAAATCAGTTTGGGAAAGTTTCATCACCCCGACATATATCGAAAGGTGGTCCGTTGTGACCTCCACCCAAGAATGTCTCATCGAGGAAATATTATTTCTTTCGATTCCGTCCATGAAGGGGTAAGACAAATCTATATGGTAGATGTATCCGAAATGATAAAAATGTAATACATGAAGCTATCTATTTTGCTTGTTCTTTACTGGATAAATAGTTGATAGCATCATTCTAGATCTATCACCTATCGATTTTTCCCCGACCAATCTCTTCATTAGACATAATTTTAAGCACCTGGCCTATAAATAGATCTGTGGTGTCCATTTGATTAATACGTTTGATAATTTCTACCTTAGTACCATATCTTTTAGAAATACTCCACAATGTTTCTCCCTGAGAAACTGTGTGCTCTATCCAGTGAGAAGTCAATTCCTGTACTGGAGGCCTACTGGGTTTAGGCATGGAATTGACAATCTCTGAAGAAGATCCAATATTATCATTTGCATGCGTTTCGACTGTAGGAGTTGATATCAATGTTGTGGTATCAGGTACTGAAATGGAATTAGGTATGACCGTAGAAGAAGATGGAGGAATGTATGAGGGTGTTTCAACCATTTCCACCTCTTTCTTAGTCTCCAATATAATAATTTTCTCTCCTTTGGGCTTTTTTTTCTTCAAATATAGCTTTTGGCCTATATAGATCTTTGTATCAGACTTTGCCATTCGATTTTTTCGCAATATTTTACCCACGGATATTTTGTGCATTCTAGCAATTGAGGGCAACGTTTCTCCCTTTTCTACAACATGAAAATGTACCGCCTCCCACGGGCTCAGATAAAGTAAATGGGGAGGTTCTAACTGAGCTTCATTTTGTAAATGATTCCAACGGAGTAATTGATCTGAAAACAACAAAAGCTGACTTGAAAATCTTTCAAAAGATTGTTCCCCCTCATAAAGCGTATACACTTTTTGGTAGTGTAAGTCATCTTTAAGATTAAATACAGCATACCTATCTCTGGAAAGTACGGAAACAGGTTGAGCCATAAAACTACCTCCGGGATATATTTCAGAAGTAGCCATAGGAGTTACAGGTTCAGAGGTAGCAGCCTGTTGAGGTTTGGGGGAAGGCTCAGTTTTCGTTTCAAAAGGAGTTGTTAGAACATTGATATCGTTGCTCGGTGCTAAATTGGCATCCGGTGAATTTAGTGCAATCTTTAGTTGCTTGGATGGATCTTCGTAATGTCCTTTATACTGAGAAGCAGGTATGGGGATATAGTAGGTAAAATCTTGTTCAAATGGGATTCGTTTTTTGTCGGATATCCATTGATTATAGGTAAAGAAGCTTTCTTCTGACAGATTATGATCATCTAATACCTCTTTCCATGTTCTTTGCCCATTTGTAGCAAAGGGCATTAGGTAATAATTTACGGAAACATCCAATTCCAGCGCAGCCTGATACGCAATTTTATGAGCCATCGCTTTTAACGCATACCAATGAAAATCATCGTTAATCTTCATCTTTTTTCTTCCATAATATGAGGGATCAGTGAAAGGTACAGCCCCCGTAGGACCTTCATAATAACTGACTATGGCATAGACCCAATTATTGAAATCACTATTCGCTCTGGCAAAGTATTTAGCCGAACCAATTGATGCACGATATATATGCTTCCTTTCATCCACATATCTGTCTACTAGCAGCCCAGTTTCTTTGGCAGAGCCTTCTTTAAACTGCCAAAATCCTACCGCATTCGACATAGAAACTGCATTAGGTTTCAACGCACTTTCCTGAATACTGAGATATTTGATATCCGTAGGTACTCGCTCATCTCTAAATGCTTCTTCAATAAAAGGGAAATACATTTTGGCTTTTGCTACCATCCTTTTTAGGTAGGTAGGATTCTCAAAAATTTTGTCAACATGGGATTGTATTCGTTCTTGTGCACCTCTGGAAAGTGTCACTTCAATCCCACAATAGGTAAAAGTAGAAGGCACTCTAGGCTGGGCTGAGAGCTGAATGAAACATAATAAAAGTGTGAATCCAAGAAATATGTTGCGCATAATGTTAATCCTTTTTACGAATAACCATCAATCCATCTCTAATAGGTAGCAGAACTTTTTCTACACGATGATCCTGAGCAATATATTCATTAAATGCCCTTAGTCCAGACGTTTCTTTATCCTGATACTCCTCGTGCATCACCTTCCCGTACCATAAAACATTATCAGCAAGTATAATACCATTTGTTTCAACATAGGGCAAAATTCGAGAATAGTATGTTACGTAATTCTGTTTATCAGCATCAATAAAAACGAGATCGTAATAATCTCTCATTGAGGGCAGTATATCTAAAGCTCTTCCAAAATGCACATTTACTTTTTCTCTGATACCAGCATTTTCTAAGGCTGGCTCAATAATATACGCCAATTCTGCATCTAATTCAATAGTATCGATGATTCCATTTTCCGCAAGCCCTTCTGCCATACATATACAGCTATAACCTGTAAAAGTTCCTATTTCTAATATACGTTGAGGGCGAACCATATGAGAAATAATAGAAAGCAGTCTACCTTGATAGGGTCCCGAAAGCATTCGGGGATACAGCGTTTTCAGGTATGTTTCCCTTCTCAGATCATATAAGTGCTGAGGCTCTGGAGTGGTCTTATTTTCAGCATATTCTAGTATTTGATCAGAAAGCACTATCATTACACAGCCTTTTGATAGGTGATTTGCGTAAGGGATTGACTTCCCCATGTTTGCTGAGCCGCTTCTAATACGTCTGAAGAGCTTATTTGGTTAATATTATCGATAATCTCACCAAACGGGATAACTCTATCAAAATCTAATAAATCCTTTGCCATTGTCAGCATTTGGGTTAGTAGATTTTCGTGGCTAAGGGTAAGTTGTCCTGTCATCTGGCGTTTGGCCTGACTCAGTCTTACAGGATCAAAAGCCTCATTGGCAAGTTCATCCAATTCTTTTAACACCAATTCACGTATCCTTCCAAGGTTTTTAGGTTCACATGCATAGTAAACACCCCAAATACCACTGTCTTGAAAGGGGTTATAAAATGAAGTAATGTTGTACGTGAGACCGTATTGCTCTCGTATATTCAGGTTCAAGATAGAGTTCATCGCAGGCCCTCCAAGAAAGTTGTTGAGCAACTGAAAGGGAAGGTAATTTTTATCGTGGATGCCCATAGCCCTGACTCCCATGATCTCATGAGCTTGCTGAGTAGGAATTTCTACCGCTTGAGTGGTCGCAGAAATATCAGTAGGCTTATTCCTGGCAGCATTGCCCAGCGGAATCTCCAGGGGTTTGAGATATTTCTCAATAACTCTGTCAACTTCACTTCGACTGACATTTCCCACAATTGAAAAGACCACATTATTACGTATATATTGCCTTCTCAAGTGGCGGACTACTTTGGGTTGGGTAAATTTTTTGATGCTGTCTTTTGTCCCTAAGATAGGTTTACCCAGCGCATGCCCAGGGAATAATAATTCATCAAAATCTTCAAATATGGCTTCATCCGGAGTATCCCGATACATATCTATCTCTTCAGCAATAACCCCCTGCTCTTTTTCCATTTCTTCAAGTGGAAAGGTAGAGAAGAATGTAATATCAGTGAGCAAATCCGTTGCTCTTTCAAAATACTCTGCACTTAGGGAGGCAAACAGACACGTTTTTTCCTTGGTAGTATACGCATTGAGATCTCCCCCTAAGGAATCAAGATAATTAAGAATATCATAATATGTCCTGCGATACGTCCCTTTGAATACCATATGCTCAATAAAATGAGCCATCCCCGTTTCATCGCCCTGATCATCTCTCCCTCCAGAATTTATGATATATCCGCAGTGTACAGTACGAGTATATGGTATGTACTTATGTATGATTCTTAGTCCGTTACCTAATTCTATAATATTCGCTTCCATCTCCATGTGCTAGGCACTTTTTGCTATTTCATCTACTAATATATGAATCTCATAGAAACACGCGAATTATTACAAAAGGTTTTCAAAAAAATAATCAATCCATCAAAAACTGATTTCCTGTTTGTCGCGAAGGAACTTTCCCGATGTGCCAGAGTCGGGTAATAATGCAGCCCAAATGATTGTCTCTGCTCCTTTTTCCACAGAACGGCTGGCTGTGCTTCCTCCCATATCTGTTCTTACCCATCCTGGACAAACTGCATTTACCAATATCCCCGTTCCTTTTAACTCATCAGCCAGCTTTATAGTAAGTGCATTGAGGGCTGCTTTTGAAATCCCGTAACCAGGAGTACCTCCCCGCATCCCTTTTAATGCCCCAGCTCCGCTGGAAACATTCACAATTCTGCCATATTTATGCTTTCTCATCAATGGAATAAAAGCCTGCGACACCTTCCACGGTCCCATGAGATTCGTTTGTAGCGTCTCCATGACATTTTCCAAATCTGCGTCATGAGCTTGTTGCCATGTATCGTAATTGATACCCGCATTATTGATCAGAATATCTAATCGTCCCCATTTATCTTTAATAAATGCCTGTATACGCTGTATGCTAGTGTCATCAGTCACATCAAGTTGATGATACGTAAGTAGATCTTTAAATTTTTTAAATTGATCCATCACTTGCTGACCATCTTCCGGACGTCTACTTGTCAGCAGGGTCGGATACCCTCTTTCACATAACTGACGTACACATTCCAATCCAATACCTCTGTTGGACCCTGTAACCAGTGCAAATTTATCTTCCATATTCACCTTAACGTTATAGACAGACTGTCTGTTTGGTAAGGTTATAAATTAGACCACAGACGACAGAAAAGACCACAGACGACAGACCACAGACGACAGAAAAGATAACGGACGACAGACCACAGACGACAGAAAAGATAACGGACGAT
>CAZZEC010000202.1:3022-9005 GCA_964652565.1 uncultured Bacteroidia bacterium | reverse complement strand
ACTACACGAGCAGCCCTGCAGGGAGGAAATTAAGTTATGTATATCTAAATATGTCGTAATACTTAATTGGATGGACTAAATTATTTTATAGTTTATTCACTTCTCACTAAGTGCGGTATTACGTACTTAGTGAGAGGTTATTGTAGTTCAGTCAACCTAATCAGGTTTCTATCCCAAAATATGATTTTTCCTTTTTCATCTGTAGCCACTAATGTACTGGCATCTTTATTCCAATCTATTCCCCAAAGAAGATTGTCAGTAGTTGCTTCAGCTACTAACTCACCCTCTTTGTTCCAAAGTCTTATCTTTTCGCTGGCTGTTGCTAATAATTCCCCATCACCAGACCACTTCATATTCCTAAATTCTGCCTTACTTTCTTCGATCGCTTGGATTCTTTGACCATCATACGTCCAATATTGTAGTAAGGGTGGGTAGTGATATTCAAAATCTCCATAGTCGCCCGTGACAAAGAACGTTCCATTTGGATGCCAAGCCACACACAGCATTAATATTTCTTCACTTCTATCCTCGATATGTGTTAGGCTATCTACTTCGCAATGATACAATGTGATTTTTTCACCTACAGCTACTATAAGATTTTCATGAGGATGCCAATCTAAACCAATGATTGCCTTCTGATTTGTGTTAATTCTTTGTAGAAAAGTTCCTTTTTCATCAAATAGTGTTATGTAGCCCTCATAGTCACCGACAGCTAACAAATCTCCAGCATGATTCCATCCTATGGCCCTTGCTCCGTCAATTGTTATGCTGTCAAGCTCTATACGTTGGTCATTATCAAGAGTTAGAATGGTCGAGTTTGATTTTCCGTCTTGTACTGATATAGCCAACTTATTTTTAGTAGGATGCCATTTGGTTTTGGTTATCGTTCCTTTATAGGGATAGTTTTTTAATAGTTGAAAATTATTTGCAGAAAACAGCCTTAAGGTATCTTGGGTTCCTCCTACAACAAATTGATCCTTGTTAGGATGCCAGCCTACAGACCAAAACCACCACCGATCATTTTTTTCGAAATCCCGACTTTCTTCATTTTGGGGTTGTTTGCATCCCCAATTTGTACTGATTATTAACATTATCAACAAGATTCTCATTATTTTTAGTCTTTCAAATTGTTATCTACTACCCCTTATCTATTAAACAGCTTCTTCTTTTTGGCTTGATCTGTAATTTCTAATAAAGAAATCAACACTCAGCTTCCCACTCCCGATAAAAAAGAAGCACATGAATAATAAAAGGAGGTAGAAAGGTTCAGTCCTGATACTTCCTTCTAGCATGATGAAATTAACAACACACATTGTGGTCATTAGAGGAATAGTACTAAGCCTGGTAAAAAGACCTATCAAAAGAAGAGCGCCACACACAACCTCCGATACTTTCCCAATATAAGCCATACTCTCAGGAAAGGGCATCCCTACATCATTAAGCCATTCAGTATATCCTTCCATCTGCTCTATGTCTAGTATTTCTATTCCAAATGAAATAATGATACCTCCAATTAATATTCTTATCATATCTAGTCCTATGTGGGACGCCGTATTGGGTTGCAATAGTTTTCTCATTGTAATTAAAATTAATTTCCCCAAAACTATGATCAATAGGCCCCCGTTTTCTATTAAGTGTGTAAAAAGGAATTAACATGAATGTAAAAAATATATTTACAATTGATAGTTTGCTGAAAATAAGCTTATTATGCTTTTTATGTATGACAATCATTGCCCTGGTCGAATGGATTGCCATACCCAATGACCAGCTCCTAAAAAAGCAAACGCATATAGCTGTCAGAGCAATCGGAGATGAATTATTAGCCAATGCCCATGACTTTAGCTCACCAGTACCACCTGTTCAAGAAATAGATGAGCACACTTTACGGTTGAGTTTTACAGACCCAATCCCAATTAACCCCGACTCCTTATCATGGCTAGCTGTGAAGCGTATACATTCAGAAATTGCTCCAAGGGCTATTGTTAATGTTCTCGATGCTGAATCAGGAAAGGTTGTGTATGGCTTTGAAATAAACCATGTAGAGCCCAAAGAAATCCCATGCCTTGGAAGGCTACTTCCCGCATCAAAGTACTATGTGGATATTAGCCTGTATAAACACAAGCCTTTACTCTTAGGGTTAAATGCATTTACATTTGGCATATTAGGTCTTACGTTTGTGTCTTTTGCTTTCCTTAGCATTGCCTTCTTCAAAAAAAGCCTACAAAAACCTACAGAAACTACTACTATCCAAGTAAAAGGGATAAAGCTCGACCTCGATACGAATCAAATCGTTACCAACGATACAAAGATCAAGCTGACTAACAAGGAAGTCCAAATTTTTAGTATCCTATTCAAAAATGAGGGACGACTTGTATCCAGAGAATATTTGACCCAAGAAGTCTGGCTAAAACAGGGAGTAATTACAAGTAGGAGTTTAGATATGTATATTTCTAGGTTGCGGAAGAAGGTTAAAGACTTATCAAATGTTGAGATTTTAAACCAGCATGGTAAAGGATATATCCTGAAAGTGTAGCTTTCTATTGCCAGTAAAAGCTCGCTAAGTAAGTGATACAGACCGTTACATAACATTTTTTTCAATCCTAACCCGTTGGTAATCTGCCATCCCGATTTAGGCTAATCTAGACAACAAGATTTGGGTATACAATTGCTAAAACGTTGATTTTATGATCTGGTGTTTCATTTCCAAATTCCAATAAAGAAGTATGAAAAACAGAATGTCATTCTGCTTCAAAGCGCGCTCCAATTGATAATGAATTATTCATGAAATTAGGTGCGTTCGCCCTAACCTTCAAGTATCGGCGTGATTGTATGAGAAGGAATTGATATTCACCCTAAGTTGGAGTGGTGAAATATATGGATTAATAGACCTCCTCCTTTTCATCATAGAATTTGTTAAAGCCTTTTCTCATTAATCCATTTTTCAACTCCTTATCTCTAGTCCATATTTCGTAGCCCATTTCCAATGATAAAGCAACAAATGGAGTATCCTTTTCATCAATATCTTTACAGAGTCTATAAGCGGTAATAAA
This sequence comes from uncultured Bacteroidia bacterium, assembly GCA_964652565.1. GTDB lineage: Bacteria > Bacteroidota > Bacteroidia > J057 > J057 > JBCCTX01. Next base: position 5,955 of record CAZZEC010000202.1, on the reverse strand, counting down.
ATTCGAAGTAGAAATATGCTCTTCGTTTACAAAGTGGATCCTACTTAAAACCTTCAGTAAATATTCATATGTTTCTTCTTCTGAGGCTTTAGAATTATGAAGAATCCTATTCTTATGTTTAAAAATTTCTCCGATTAAGAAGTTTGGAGAATAGTATAGTTGCTTGTTGCTTAATATGAGATTTCTAGTTTTTGAATTTTTACCTCTCAAGGCTGAAAAAATGATATTAGAGTCTATAATGAGCTTTTTCATTATTCATCCCTGGGAATAAAACGATCCTTATTTTTTGCCCACCATTCTTGCTTAATCTCTTCACTTAATTGTTCGATTTCGATATCAAAATCTACTTTCTGCGCCAAAAACTCTTGCCTAAGATTCTCAATAAATTGGAATAATACATCACGATCTACCAAATCCTTATCAATGCTAATGATGTATCGATCTTTTGAAGAATCTACTGTTATCGATTTCATAATAAATATTGTTTGGTTCTAAGTAACAAAACGATTATTAATCATCAAAGGATACAGGGCAAACGCACTAAAAATCATTAACAGCTGCTTATCAGCAGCTTAAATTGATTCAATATATAAATATGTTAATACTAATTAACTAACAATGAATTATTCATGAAATTAGGTGCGTTCGCCCTGCAAAGGATGCAAACAGTGAAGTATTAGAATATTGTTATCTTAAATTACCATATTTTTGTCTAAATAAAACAATCCTAGCCATGTTAAAAAAATACAATTGTTAGGTGATTTAACACTCACAACAGTCATGCACACTGACGATTTTCTACATCTTTCTTGATTTACTCTTCGAGAAGATACCTTTTCTCATGCCAGGGGAAAGCATACGTGGGATCGTTGACAAATCGCCGATATTCCAGATGCAATTCCAGGGTGGTAGAAGGAGGAAGTACTACCTTCAGGTAGTCACCGTTAATGTCTACAGTTTTGACTGATAAACGGGTTTCTCCTTCCTGCAAAACTTCCTTAACCTTGTATATGCAAGAAGTAAAACGGTTTTCAGCAAATGCACCAGCCTGTATGATTACACTTTGGGTGTCTACAGGCGAAATGTTGACCAGCTCGACATCAACTCCTTGTGGATAAATCTGTGTAACTAACGCTGCGACCTGATCTGGCAATCCGGGTCTAAGTACTTCTGCATCATAATATCTCAACAGTGCCCTGGAAAGTCCTCCAAAATAGATGGTCTGAGGCCCTCCCTGAATCATTTGGGTGAGTACCTTGGTCAGAATAGGGTTATTGGGATACGTATCATCTCCAAGTATTTCAGATACTGGCCGGGGATCATTTCTCATAAACTCCATCCTGTTGATCACCTCCTGATAATCCGCCTGAAGCGCTTCTACTGGCCAGCCGGGATTTTGACCTGCATAATACATCCAACGTGCGTATTCACTTTTTCCCATGGTGCGATCTCCCTGAACCATTTCTTTAGCCCAGTCAAAAGGCTCCCCTTGTTTATAGCTAAGGGTATCTAAATGATCCAGTGTATTCTGACCCCAGATTCCTTCGCCATTCAATGGCCGGTATTTATGGCCCTGGTGCATCTGAGCAATCTTTTTCCAGTCTGCAGAATCCTGTGAGGCATGCCACAGATGCACCCAATCGCGGATCATCATCGGACGATAACTTCTCCATCCATCCTGGTGAAAACGGTAAGGTACAAGTTCCTGGCCGGAAGATGTAGTAATGGCCTGATCATATAGCATATTCAGTTGAGATCTAATGAGTTTCAGATACTGGGTGTCCCCGGAGAGCAAAAGTGCATTTTCAGCAGCGACACTCATTGCGGCATACATCATCATGACCCCATATCTACCATACCATCCATATAGTCCTCCCCACCATTGGCCGTTTCGGTATTCTCCAACTTGCCCCGTCTGGCCGATGTTATCTGGGAGTATTCCATCGTTTTTTTCTATATAACTCATCCATTGTTCTACATATCTGAGAACCCAGTTTCTGTATTTATCTTCCCCTGTGTACAGATAGGCATGTGTCATCATACTGGTTATACCCAGGTTTACAGGAACATCTGTGCGCGTGACTACGCTGTCATAGATATGCTGTATTTCCTGCTTGCGGTCAGGAGAGGTATGCCAGTCGGGTTCCAGGTCTTTTACTACCGGGAAAAGAGAGGCATGACCATATCTCAGGTTGTATTCTGCATCAGAAGTAGCTAGGGGGCCCTGACTACCCGTAAAAATGGACTTAACGATTCCAGTTTCCGGGTCAAAGTTGGGCGCTTCAGGGTCTTCATTGAGATAAAAGCCGGCAAACCTTCTGGCCCTTTCTATATTTTCAGGAATCCGTGGATCTCCCAGGCCCAGGTTATAAAATAGTGTCATTCCTTCCGATATGTGAAAAAAGTCATCGTGTTTGGGGAACTCTTTGTACAGGCGATTGAAGTAATTTCCTGAATCTGGAGGATAGGGCGTATTACTACGTGTAATGGCATTGTAGGCAGTAAGTGCTCTGTTGAAGAATCGCTCATCCCCACCGATACTATAAAATTCCGGCCAGTTGTAAAACATCTCATACAGGTCATCATAGGGTCCATCACCTATGGTAGTACCACCCGTACGGGTAAAACGCTCCCAGTAATAGTCTCCCGCTTTTTCCATACTGGTGATTAAACTTCGCTGCATTATTGCCCACTCAGGAGGAGTGGAAGTGAGATTGGCTTCTATTACAGGCATTTTAGGCATAGGTTGAGAGTAGATCAGGTGAAAACATCCTACAATCAGAAATATATAGTGTAACAGGTAATACATAGAATACTGATAAGTGTATGTGATGGTGAAAAGGTGTTAGGGTTAACGAAAATCAGGTATATTAAAGCTATTATATCATAAAAAAGCAATCCCTATCTTTTGTATCTATAAAGACATAAAAAAT
>CAZZEC010000202.1:0-2922 GCA_964652565.1 uncultured Bacteroidia bacterium | reverse complement strand
TAGTAGCAATAGGACATTAATTTGTTAATATGTGAAGTATTTACTCATCTATGGGATTGGGATGTGGATCGTATTAATGGGATGGGCACACTTGTTATCAACAACATCCTGTACCTCAGTTTACAAACAGAAATGCTACTGAATGATAAAACTGGAGGTATGGGGATCTGGTGGAGAATCTGTAAAGACTCGCTATTGGGGAGTTTCGTTCAGCTAAACAGGTTGATATGAAAATGCGAAGCATAACATATTTCTTGATCATAATATGGATGGGTTATTGGATGTCATCCTGTGAGCGCTTTAATGAAGCAAAACGTATCGTATGGCTTCAAGCAGAGGGTGATCATCATCTTCCAAAATGGAAAGCTGCAGGGAAATGGTCAGGTAATGATATACATATATGGAAAAGATTAACTGAGTCAGAACATATTCATGAGCACCTTCTGCATCAAACGCATGTACTTATCTTGGATCAGATATCCCTGGATAGTCTGTCCCCTAGGGTAGTGAATACACTGGAGCGTTACCTGCAAGCCGGAGGAACTGTGATAGGCTTCAATACTACGTATCCCAATCCCTATCATTGGCCCTGGTTGGCCAGCATGGGTACTAAGAGCGATATAAAAACTGACACGCTATCTGGGGAAATGCAGGTGCAGGAGTTAGCCTTAGGAAGAGGGCGTTGGCTGTATATCCAAGAACATTTTTCATCCCATGAGGTCTCTGACCAAGGTGATCTTCAAGGGGTACGGGGCAGCTTGTTACAAACTGCCCTAAAACATGCCCAGCTACCCGAATACAAGTATGCAGACCTATCTGTCTGTCCTGATCCCCAACAGTTTTTGATTACCAGATTAGGTTCAGGATTCAATGAACCCATAGAATTAGCTATAGCACCTGATGGTGCCGTTTTCATCATAGAAAGAAAAGGTACTGTTAAATATTATGATCCAGTCGCTGATAGAATAGATATACTCGCGGAACTTGAGACTATCTCTACACAGTCCAATGGATTAAACGGTATGGCCCTTGATCCAGATTTTGCACAGAACCAGTTTATGTACTTTTCTTATGCACCTGTAACCGATACATTATATCAGTATATTTCCCGTTTCACCTTCCAGAAAGAAAACAAAAGCCTTGTAGATGAAGTAGTTATCATGAAGATTCCCATGGATTACACTATAGGTTGGCACGGTACCAACTCAATAGAGTTCGGTCTCAATGGACTCCTCTACATCGGTATGGGAGACTTTACCCTGCAATCAGCGGATATAGCCGGTTACGCCCAGATCGATGAGCGTGTCGGTCATTACAAGATCGACGCACAGCGCACTTCTGCCAACACCATGAGTCATATGGGTAAAATTCTAAGGATAAGACCTCTGAAGGATGGTAGCTATGAAATACCTGAAGGAAACCTGTTTGCAGGACATCCTGAAAAAGGTCTGCCTGAAATCTACGCCATGGGATTTCGCAACCCTTACCGTTTTACTGTTGATCCAAAAACCGGATGGTTGTATGTAGGTGATGTAGGACCTGATGCAGTGATTGCCGGTCCCAAAGGGCCTGGTGGATATGACGAAATTAATCAGGTTAAGGAAGCTGGATTCTACGGTTGGCCTTATTTTGTGGCAGATAATAAACCATACCGGAATGTAGATTATCAGCAGGACGAGATAGGCCCTCTTTTTGATCCCCTACACGTAGTAAATCTTTCTCCCAATAATACAGGTATGCAGGTACTACCTGATGCCCAGTCTCCATTACTCTGGTACCCCAAGGGCCGATATAGTGATGAATTTCCCCACATGGGAACGGGAGGTGTAAATATCATGGTAGGCCCATTTTATGATCAGCAGAGATACCCTTCATCGGCACCTCGTTTTCCTCCTTATTACGACGGGAAGTTATTGATATATGATTGGGTAAGGAATTGGATCAATCTGGTTTCTTTGGATGAGGAAGAGGAATTATATAGAATTGAACCTTTTCTCCGCCATCATACCTTTTCCAAACCTATAGATATGGAATTTGGACCTGATGGCTCCCTCTATGTATTGGAATATGGTCAGAGAGGTCTTGCTGCCAATCCAGATGCTGCATTGAGCCGTATTGTTTTTCAGCAAGAGGTTTCCTTTCCTGCATTTACCATTGAGATAGATAAAGTTTCAGGTGGAGCTCCCCTGAATGTGAAACTGAAGGCTGTTTCGGAGGGAAATTTAACATGTGATAGTTGCCTTTTTTACTGGGAAGTGGGTAATCGCACATATCATGGTAAGGAGATTCGTATTAACATAGAAGAACCGGGGATTTTTCAACCGATGCTTACAGTTGTTTATCAGGAAGATTCATTCAAGTATGTAGGAAATGATATTATAGCAGGAAATGAAGCTCCTGAAATCAGGATTATATCTGAGTTCAACCAAAGCTTTTTCTGGGAGAATAAGACCTGGCCATATCACATCACGGTAGAAGATTCCGAAGATGGAAGCACAGTAGATGGCACAATCCGGTCAGATGACCTGGAATTTGAATACACCTATGAGTCATTTGAAAATAAGGAATTTCAGGAAAATAAAACGTCAGATGCAATAGCACTTATCGAGCAGAATCCGTGTGGTTCATGTCATCAGCCTCAGAAAGATGGAGTGGGTCCCAGTTTTACAGCAATTGCTGAGCGCTATGGACAAGCCGAACAGATACGACCAAAGTTGGTATCCAAAATTATACATGGTGGCCTGGGAAACTGGGGCGGGAATATCGCTATGCCTGCACATCCACATCTTTCAGATTCTGAGGCTTTTACAATTGTAGATTACATATTGTCGTATGGTGGTGTTAATGCCAATAGACAATTATTTCCACTAGAGGGCAGCTTAGTGCTTGACAAGCATCAGTTGGGGAAGCAGGGAAAATATC
>CAZZEC010000201.1:0-9080 GCA_964652565.1 uncultured Bacteroidia bacterium | reverse complement strand
AATATATAAATATTTTAATCATAATTAACTAACAATGAATTATTTATAAAATTTGATGCGTTTGCCCTGCTTACCGAGTACCAAACCCTAATATTTCAAATATCTACATTAACGAGAGATACCGGATAATTGTTCCAGGGCGAGCATGAGTGCATGCGTTCCTTTCCTACCATGGCCTTGCGCCTGTACTCCTTCATACATCTGCTTCACCAAAGAAAGTCCTGGCATAGCTAATCCCATTCTATTGGCTTCCTGCAATGCTATCCCCATATCTTTGATGAAGTGTTCTACATAAAAGCCTGGGTCAAAATTGCCCTGGACGATTCTTGGGGCAAGATTATTGAGTGTCCAACAGGCAGCGGCACCACCACTAATAGATTGTAACATGGTAGAAAGATCTAAGCCTGCTTTATATCCATATAATAAACACTCACACACACCGATCATGGTACCGGCAATGGTAATTTGATTGCACATTTTGGTATGTTGTCCAGCACCCGCTGGACCCTGATAGACAATATTTTTACCCATAAGCTCAAACAAAGGCATGATCTCTTGTACTTTATCTTGATCGCCTCCTACCATAATGGAAAGTGCCCCGTTTTTTGCTCCGACATCTCCTCCAGAAACAGGTGCATCAATCGCACTTGCTCCTTTCTCTACTCCTGCACGATAAATTTCTTGTGCTAAACTGGGTTCTGTAGTAGTCATATCAACCATAATAGATTGATCTTTGATACCTGCTAGTATTCCGTCACTACCAAAGTATACTTCGCGTACATCTTGAGGAAATCCTACAATAGTAAATACTATATCCGCTTTTTGAGCTACTTCTTGAGGGGAATTCATCCATTTTGCACCTTTGGTTATATTCTCTTGAGCCTTTTCTTTTGTGCGAGTATATACTACAGAAGCGTATCCTTGTGCTTGAAGTCGTCCTAACATGGCAGCTCCCATCACTCCTGTTCCGACCCAACCTATAGTTGTTTGTTTAGTAATAGTCATATGAGTTAATTATTATATTGATTGATTCTATTGTGCCTTCCATGTCGCTAATTCCTCCACAAAGTCTTTTGCATAGTGGGTCAAGTCTTGAAAGTTGCCTTTCTCTATGGCATGACGAGGTGTGAGTGAACTCCCAACACCCAGTGCCTGCGCTCCTGCATGCAGCCAATCTTTCATGTTCTCTGTAGTAATACCTCCAGTAGGAATAAAAGGAATATCTGGAAATGGAGCCCTTATGGCCTTAAAATAGTTAATTCCCATGGAACCCGCTGGAAACAGTTTGACCATATCGGCTCCCCATTCTATAGCTTGATAAGCTTCGGTAGGTGTTAGCGCTCCCGATAAAACGGGGACTTCATATTGATGAGATACTTCAATAACAGAAGGTTGAGACACAGGGGTTACTACAAACCTGGCCCCATTTTCTATGGCCTGTCGAGCAATATCTGGTTTAGTAATCGTGCCTACTCCCAGTAATAGGTCTTTCCGTTGACTATGTATAGCAAGTTGCTGGAGACAATCTGGAGTATTCATGGATATCTCAATCATATGAATGCCACCAGAAATTAATGCATCGATGACGGGAGCGATATGTTTTGATGTATCTAATCTTAAGATCGCTACTATTTTGTGGGATTGTATCTGAGCTAAAACTTCTTGACGATTCATGTTTGGAAATTAATGATCAATTTACAGTGCAAACGCATGCAATTTTATAAATAATTCATTTTTAGTTGATCATGAATAACATAGTTTGAGATCTATGTAAGCTGGTGATTGGTAGCTATTCACATTTTTAGTGCATTTGCCCTGTGCAATTTATCATTGATATATAAAAAAGCAATAATACTGATTTGAATACACGATAATTGTGAATAATTGATAGCAACCCCCTATCTCCTTACATCACCAAGCCTATCTCCAGCCGTTAAGTGTAAAATGTCCTCGACAGACTGAATATTTAAATCTCCGGGAAGCGTTTGTTGGATAGCTGCCGATGAGGCAGCAAATGATATTAAGGTAGGGTGGCTCCATTGTTGTACCCATCCATGGATAATACCCGCTGCAAATGCATCACCCCCTCCCAGACGATCTACAACTTCCACTTCATGTGCTTGGCTGGAAGTCATACTTCCTTTGACAGATAACACTCCTCCAAGGTGATGTTTATGAACCGATTCTCTCATTCGCATGGACAGCGCAATGGTAGTTATACCCGTATAATCGTGTAGATAATTCGCTGCCCGTTGGGTTTCCTCCCGTAGAGCATCCCAGTGCACCGTTGGGAGAGAAGCAGGTTGATATTTCAGAACATCCATGGCAGATCCAACATTAGCGATAAGGACATCTATATAAGGGAAAAAGTCCTTGATGACGTTGGATGCATATTCCTTACTCCATAGAGAATGACGGTAGTTGGGATCAAAAAATACGGTAAGCCCTTGCCGTTTGGCTTCTCTCAGCGCATCTCTACATGATTGCTCTGTATATTCGGATAGTGCAGGTGTGATTCCTGTAAGGTAAAATATTTTTTTTCCCTTAAAAAGGTATGCCCAATCGTACAAATCAGGATGTGTCTGTGAGAAAGCTGATCCTTTGCGATCGTATACTACGTTGGTTGGCCGAAGGGATACGCCATGTTCGATAAAATAGGTACCCATTCTGTGCGTATTTCTGATAATATGGTCGGTATCGATGTTCCATGTATTGAGGTATGCAAGAGCGGTATCTCCCAATGTATTTTCAGGGAATGCGGTGATCATCGTTACATCGTGTCCCCAATTAGCCAAAGCAATCGAAGTATTAGATTCTGCACCTGCAAATGACATACGCAAGGCATCAGAAAGAATAATTTGCTCTCTGTGGAAATAAGGAGTTAGTCTCAACATGACCTCTCCAAATGATATAATATGGGATGGTACCTGACTTTTCATCTATTTACAGTTGACTTTTGTGAATTATGCTTGTTTCTTGACTTAAGAATAAGGATTAATGATCGCAATATTAAGTGAAAACCCTCTTTTATTACTTTTTATAGTAGCTGCCTTAGGGTATGGTGTAGGGAGTATTTCGATTGGTAGGAGTAAACTAGGCGTGGCAGCAGTACTTTTTGTAGGCTTGGTTTTTGGCGCGTTAGATGAGTCTCTGAATATTCCCAATATTATTTTCTTACTTGGTCTAAGTATTTTCGTTTATACCATAGGCCTTAGCAGTGGGCCAGGTTTTTTTGCAGCTTTTGAGCGGCAAGGTGTCAGAGATGTCAGCTTTATATTTATCATGTTAACCTTTTCGGCACTATTGGCTGTTGGGCTCCATTTTATTTTTGGGTTTGAAGCTATTACCACTTCGGGGATTTTTGCAGGGAGTAATACCAATACACCTGCTTTAGCCGGATTATTAGATTCAATTACCCGGAAAAGTGAATCATCAGGACTAAGCGATCAGCTGGAGTTAGCAGTGGTGGGGTATTCCATCACATATCCTATGGGCGTCATTGGGGTGATGATAGCCATATCATTGATGCAAAGAATATTGAAGATCGATTATTTCAAAGAGGCGGAAGAGCTAAAAAAGACCTATCCAGTCAATCAAAAAATTGCCAACCGCACGATTGAAGTACATAGAGAAGACATATTGAACTTCACCATACGAGATTTGGTACATCAATACGGATGGAACACGGTATTTGGTAGGGTAAAACGAGATAACAGTACGAGTTTAACTAACTGGGACACTACCTTTACATTGGGAGATCAAGTGGCTATTGTTGGAATGGAGGATGAATTGGACGAGGTGGAACAGGTGCTGGGAAAAAGGGCTGAACACGAAATTACGGACGAGTCAACAGAATATGATAGAAGGAGAATATTTGTATCTAATCCGGAGGTAGCAGGTCAAAAGATCGCGGCGTTAAATATATCGGAAAAATTTTCTGCTATAATTACCAGAGTTCGTCGCGGAGATATAGATATTATTGCCAAAGGGGATACAGTGTTGGAGCTGGGAGATCGCGTGAGATTTGTAGCGCATCGCAAGGATCTGCCAGCCCTTATCAATTTATTTGGGGATTCTTATCAAGCACTTAGCCAGATTAACCTGTTATCATTTGGGTTGGGAATGGCTGCGGGATTGTTGCTGGGAATGATTACATTTGAATTGCCAGGAGATATACAATTCAAATTGGGGTTTGCAGGAGGTCCCCTGATCGTGGGATTGATTCTGGGTGCGCTACGTAGGTCGGGACCTATAGTCTGGACATTACCTTATAGTGCTAACCTTACGTTGAGGCAGATAGGATTAATCTTTTTATTAGCGACTATAGGAATAAGATCGGGACATACTTTTGTAGATACACTGATAGAAGGGGGAGGAGGCTTGATATTTTTAACAGGAACTATTATCAGCATTACTACTGCTGTACTGATGTTGCTTATTGGATATAAGTTATTCAAGATTCCATACAGTATATTGACAGGGATGGTTTCCAATCAGCCTGCCATCTTAGAATATGCCCAATTACAATCACAAAATCAGTTACCGACATTTGGTTATGCAATAATGTTTCCCATTTCCATAATAATCAAAATTGTCTTTGTTCAACTTTTATATACGTTTCTTTCCTGATGTCATTTGATGAAATTACCTTGATACAATGGCTGGGCCTGGCTATTGGAGCGCTTTTAATTGGTATGGGAAAGGCAGGAATCAAAGGTTCCGGATTGATTGCTATCCCTATACTGGCAGAAATGTATGGTGGCAAACTCAGTTCAGGACTCGTACTGCCTTTGTTATCTATGGCTGACATATTCGCTGTGCGATTTTATCATCGCCATGCAGAGTGGAAATACATATGGAAACTATTACCCGCAGCAGCTGTAGGAGTTTTTATAGGGATCTGGGTTGGCGAAATCATCAATGATGAGATATTTAAATTGATGATGGCAGTAATCATACTGGGAAGTTTATTGTTCATGTTCATAAGAGAACTTAACACCAAGACCCCACCCATACCTGCCAATTGGTGGATAGCAACTATTTTTGGTCTGTTGGGAGGATTTTCAACTATGATAGGGAATGCAGCCGGCCCCATTATGGCGACCTACCTACTTGCTACCAAACTTCCTAAAAACAGCTTTATCGGGACTGGGGCATGGTTCTTTCTCATGTTAAACTTGTTTAAAATTCCCTTTCATATCTTTATTTGGGATACAATCTCTTTGGAAAGCTTCACGCTGAATCTGAGTGTATTACCTATGATTTTTGTAGGAGTGTTTATCGGGTTGAGGTTGGTAAAGGTGATTCCCGAAAAAGAATTTCGCTATTTTATCATGTTCATGACATTGTTAGTATCTCTGAGGTTGTTGATTACCTAATCCATTAAACAAGCCTTTCGAATAACCGTTATTAGCCTAGTGTATGCATATTTGAACTTATTATAAACGAATATGGGTAAAGAGGTAAATGTGCCAGATTGTATCGTGTTTTGTTGTTTGGGCGATAAGTGTAAAAAAAATGGTGGGAAAGAGATTGCCAAGCATTTCAAAAAAGAAATTAAACGCCTGGAACTGAAGGATCAGGTTTCTATAATTAAAACGCTTTGTACGGGAAATTGTGAATTGGGTCCCATTGTTTCAGTTCAACCTGATAATATGTGGTACAAAAAAGTGAAGCAAAAAGATGTCGAACCAATTATTGCTCATCATAAGAGGTAAGATAATTAATCACTGATAAGTGGGTGGAATCAGTATAAGACTTGCTCAAGAGTTGAAATTGATGTAAGCAAACTGAAAAGAATATGTGACAAGTTTTTGAATTCAAGTACAGATTGAATATTTTCATTTAATATCTGTAGTGATAAAATAGTATTATGAATTCAGACCGTAGATCATTTATTCGATTAGCTTCAGTAGGTGCCGGATCTCTCCTGATGTCTGGCAATTTTGCATACTGCACTCCATTCCAAAGACAGAAAGATAAATTGGGGATTGCGCTTGTAGGATTGGGATATTACAGTACACAGGTCCTTGCTCCTGCTCTACAGGAGACACAAGATTGTTACCTGGCTGGAGTCGTTACCGGAACTCCTGAAAAGGAAAAGGTATGGTCAGACAAATATGGAATTCCCGAGTCCAACATTTACAACTATGAAAACTATGACCAGATCAAAGATAATCCAGATATAGATATTATCTATGTGGTACTCCCTAACTCAATGCATCATGAATACACAATAAGGGCTGCCGAAACTGGAAAGCATGTGATTTGCGAAAAACCAATGGCGAGTTCTGTACAGGAATGTCAGGAAATGATTGATGCCTGCAAAAGGAATAATGTACTTCTTTCTATTGGCTATAGAATGCACTTTGAACCTCACACGCAACATATTATGCATCTAGGACAAGATGAAGTGTTTGGCAAAGTGCTGGTGATCGGATGTGGTGCAGGTTATCGGGACAGTGGACGACCAGGACATTGGAAAATGAGTGCAGAATATTCAGGAGGAGCATTGATGGATATGGGGGTTTACGCTATTCAAGGAGCACGTTATACCACTGGAAAAGAACCAGTAGCAGTGACTGCACAAAGCTATATTACTCGACTTGATTATTTTGATGGTGCTGACGAGACTACTACGATGCAATTAGAGTTCCCAGGAGGAACGATAGCCAACTTACATACCAGTCTAAGCACAGGGGTAAATTATTTACATGCAGCTTGCGAAAATGGCCGTTTTAAATTAGAACCCTTCAGTTCATATGGGGGGATCAAAGGATGGTCAAGTAAAGAGTCCTTTGACTTTCCGGAAGTTAATCAGCAAGCGGCACAAATGGATGATTTTGCTAATTGTGTGAAGAACAATAAAGTATCAAGAGTACCTGGAGAAGAGGGTTTGAAAGATCTTAAAGTAATTGAGGCCATTAAATCATCTATAGCTACAGGAAAACGAGTAGAGATCGTATAATCTGTATTTATTAGAGTTTCACAACATACGACGAAAAAACGTGATCGATGACTTCGCAGTTTCTTCTGTGAGTTCGGCAATTGAATCCATACTTTTCTTAAGCCAAAATAAATCCCAAAAATGAGCATCTTCTGATGTCGCATATACCCTTTCGTGAAAAAAAGGACTGTGTTTATCAACATCAGGTAACACGCGTAAACTAATCCAATACGCAAATTGATCGGCTAGCCACACTGGAGCATCAATGGGAAGTCCGTGTCCTGATGTATTATGGAAAGTTAGATCTGCGTGTAAATATTCACTGACAGATCGTAGACAGGAAGGTGCTACAATTTTATCGGCTTTTGAGCCTACAAGTAAAATGGGTATTTGTGGTATTTCAGTGGGTGGCTGATATAAAGCACCAGCAATGGTTTGTTTTATAAGAGAAGTTTTCGACACGGGATGCTCATGCTGTATATCAATCCAGGCTCTGAGTAGCGAATCATTATTCGTTTGAAGATTACTATTGATTTTCAGGAACTTAAGTTCACGCTTTGTCTCATCAGAAGTAAAAAATATATCAATAAATTCATTTTTAGCTTCAGGCTTTACCCTGGACTTAGAAGCGCATACACCTTTAAGACTACTGCTGACCATGGTAATTCCAGAAAAATCATTGGGATATTTAGTTATCCACTCCAATGCTATGTTACCTGCTAAGGAAGTAGCAAGCAGGACATTTGCTCCTGAGTGTGAATATAGTTCTGAATGATAATTATTATGCAGAAATTCTACCATATTATCAACGCTCGATAACGCAGGTTGATCAAAATATATTCCTGATCCCGGTAGATCCATTTTAATCAAATTTCCTTTTGGGAAATGATGGAGTAATCGCTCTGTAAAAGTTGTTCCCCAATGCCCTGATTCTCTTCCTATACCTCTTAAGAGATAGATGTTAATATCTTGATCATAGGTTGGTAATTCTGAGAGAGATTGACCTTTCAGAAACATGAGATTGGAAACATTCAAAAAAGTCAATAGAATGATGATGGATATGCGATAATTCATAGGAATATAATATGATAATACTATATGTTTCTATGACCAATGTATCAGGTATATGACGAATGAATAAATGAGAGGGAGTGTATCTGGGAAATTTGGGAGTCAATACTGAATTAATGAGCGGGAATTATAAATAAAAAGAGGCTGTCTCAAAAGTTCTTTATTACGAAGTTTCGTTAAAAATGTCTTAAATAATAGATTGAAAAAGAAAGAGGATTTATTGTTTTTAAAAATTAGCGCAGCATTTTTAAAAACAATAAAAAACTTAAAAGGGGAAGTCGACTTATGAGACTTCCCCTTGCAAACACTGTTATCCGAGAGTTTTAAACAAACACTCAGACTATCTTCTAATAAGCACTCTTTCCTGGAAAGCTGCTTCTTCTTGCTCAATCAATAGAATATATAATCCATCATTAATTCCTCTTACGTCTAAAGAAGTGTTTATATCACGGATTGTCCAATCTTTTATCAATTGTCCTGAAGTGTTGTACAATGATAATTTTGACTCCTTCCTAAGATTGGTAGGGAGATCAATTTGTATGAAATCACTGGTAGGATTAGGATAGACAGTAATGCCCGCTTCTTTGGTATCAATGAAATCTGTACCTGTTTCAGTTGATGGAATCAATACCGCATCGATTACATGTACCACTCCATTATCTGCTTGAATATCAGCAATGGTAACGAGTGCATCATTAATCATTACACTATCTCCGCTTATTGTAACAGATATGTCTTGACCGAGTAAAGTAGTGGCCATCATACCATCGCTAAGATCTGTAGATAATACTGTCCCACTCAATACATGATAGAGTAGAATATCAGCCAGATCCCCTGTTGGGTCTAATAATAAAGTATCTATAAGCCCTTCAGGAAGAAGAGAGAACGCCGAATCGGTTGGTGCAAACACAGTAAAAGGACCTTCACCGCTAAGCGTCTCAGCCAGTTCTGCCGCAATGACTGCTGCTTCCAACGTTTCATGCACAGGGCTGTTAACGATAATATCTACCACTGAAGAATCAATAACTGGAGGTGGTGGAGGAAGTAAAACAGCATCAATTAC
>CAZZEC010000200.1:0-9089 GCA_964652565.1 uncultured Bacteroidia bacterium | reverse complement strand
TACAAGCTCCTACCATTTTTTGCGAGGTTTTGTCGCAACAAAATCCTTGAGATAAAATGGCTCAAATGTTGCCAGATCCTCAAATTTTTGATCGATACATCGAGTGTGTAGGACATTTCCTAAATGGTGGGCAGAAGCTTGTATCTCAGGCATTAATATAGCATTTGGATGCCTATTGAGTATATGTGCGCTTTTGGCTACACCATCACCTACAAAGATGATACGTGATTGTTGTAATTCTTCCTCAAAGGCATGATCATCCAGAATCTTGGCATGTATATCATCCGCTTGGTTCATAGTAGAATCATATCTAGTTGTATATACTTCCATACGTCTGGCATCAATCATAGGGCATATATAAGCTTGCAGTTGAGAAGCAAGATTCTGAACCTGCCATGCAAGAACTTCTAGTGTATTGATAGCCAGTAGGGGTTTTGCCAAGGCCATAGATACCCCTTTAGCAGTAGCTATACCTACTCTCAATCCAGTATATGACCCCGGTCCTTTGGAAACAGCTATTGCATCCAGCATCTCAGGTGCTAACTCTGCATCTTGGATCAAATGTTGTACCATGGGCATAATGAGTTTTGCATGCGCTTTGGGTATTCTATATTCAAGATATCCCAAAATCTCATTTCCCTGATAAATAGCTGCAGAGCCTACTTGCGTACTGGTCTCTATCATTAAAATATTTGGCCCATTATTGAGTTGGGTCATTGTGAGTATTAATGTATTGTTGAATTGTTATAATGCTAAATTGTTTTATTTATGAATTGCTAAATTGTTATATTGATGAATTGTTATAAAAGCCACTTTATAGAGGTTAAATTGTTCTGTGGTCCGTCGTCTATCGTCCGTCGTCTACTCTATTATCCGTGGTCTGTCGTCTATCGTCCGTCGTCTGTGGTCCATTCTGTCGTCTATCGTCCGTCGTCTGTGGTCCATTCTGTCGTCCGTCGTCTGTGGTCTACTCCATCATCTAATCCTTAAGCGGCACTTCCTGTGCGTCCTGTAAGATGTAGTAGAGGTGATCCAGATTATCAGCATTCAATGCTAATTTTCCTTTAAATGCAATCCATTGATCAGTAATATATCCCTCTCCCAACTGATCTTTGAGATCAAGTTCTATGATGGATTCTGGGCCCGCGTTTCCACAAAAATAACAGGAGCTAAAGGTGTTTTGTGATAAGACATATAAATTGCTATCGGGATTTATAGGAAGTAGGTAACCACTGATGTATACGTCTTTACTTTCGTAAGATGAAACGTGGTCTCCGTAGGTGGGAAAAAGAAAATACTCTTCCTCTTCTTCATAATATCTATCTTCAAATGACACGTCTCTAAGGATTTCCCATGTCAATGGTTCAAATCCTTTTACTGCGTCAGGTTTAGGCTGAGGGTTACCCAGGCCAAGAGATGGTAGGAAAGGTAAATTGGAATTCTCAACAGAATCTATATCTAATTCACGCTCTTCATTGATCTTCATAGAAGAAGTTGCCACATCACTGTTCCCAGAATCATTTTGACAGCTAATTAGTATCAACGCTAATCCCACAGAGAAAACATATATTCTACACATAATTTATGATAATTATTATTTTTCTATTGCATTTTCAAGTATGTATGTAAGTTCTTGAATATCATCAGATAATCGTAAAGTACCTACAAAAGTACGAATTTCATCAACTTTATACGAAGCCTTTTTTTTCTTCAGCCTTAGATCTATGACTGATTCAGGACCTGCATTTCCGCAAAAGAAGCATGAACTGTATGGGAAAGCCGATAATACATATTTCCCTTCTGTATCTATTGGAATTATATATCCTTCTATGACTATTTGTTGATTATCAAGTGCTTTTACCTCATCAGAAAAAGTGGGTTTGGCATACAGGGTTTTCAAATGACTTATATAATCGTATTCGAACTCTACCTGAGAAAGCATATCCCAATCGATATCTTTTTGTGCATAGACATACGATATACTATTTTGAATTAAAACCAGACTTACGATATAAAAGATGATTCTCATGATGCATAATATTTTCTATTTCCCTTCAGCCAAGGTTTGTGATATATTGAGATAAAAAGCTTTGATGGCAGGGAGCGCGGCAGCAATTAATCCTATGATGAGCGTAGCAATGAGTAATATACCCTCTGAAGGAAGTACTTGAAGCTCTGAAATACTGTAATGATAATCAGATGCGATTAACCTCGAAAGTATTAAGATACCCATACGGCTAAAAACCATGCCAAGTAAAAACCCCAAAATGGACAAAATTAATCCTTCCAACATGATTAGTATGAGCACCTTAAACCGGGAAGCACCCATAGAACGCATAAGGGCGAGTTCGTATTTGCGTTCTTTGAGAGAGTTATACAGAGAGATAAAGACGCTGATACCCGAAATAATAATGATAGCAAATGCAATGCCTCTAAGTGTACTGATTCCAATGCCCAATAAATCCCACAGCCGATTTACTTCTATCGCTGGCAGTGCAGCTTGCATAGAGGTTTGTTGATTGACCATACGAGGGATGCTAATCATACCCATAGGGTTTCTGAACCCTATAAACATAGCTGTAAGCTCTTCTGAAATACTATCATTAGTAGCTGAAGGAGGTGTACTTGCTTGAGGGTCTGACTCGGGTTTTTCATGAACAGCCCAAATGCTGGCAACAGAACAAAGTATGAGTTGGTCTACAACCGTGTTATTGGCATTGAATATTCCTACCACTTCGTATACTTTGTCTTCATGAACATCTTCACTAGAAGTGAGGCCATGTGAACTGTAGAAACTATCTCCAATAGATAATCCCAACGCTCTGGCGACAGTAGCCCCCAGTGTGACTTCGAGGGGCGCTTCCCATAGTCTTCCAGAAGCGAGGTCCATACTGTAATGAGCAACATAGTCATGGGTAGTTCCCACAATCCGGTAAGATTGATAATTATCTCCATAAGCAAGTGGTATGGACCATTTGACAAGAGGATGTGAGGCAAGCTGATCTGCTTCCTTTTTGGGAATATTACCCGTTGGAAAATCTATATGGTATACACTGGAGAGGATTAATTGTAGAGGACTTCCCTTAGCCCCAACTACCATGTCAATTCCCCTGATATTTTTATTGAATTGGGCTTCCAATTGCTTGTTGAGTAAAAGTAGAAGCGAAATAATTCCCACTCCTAATGTAAGTAGGATAATACTTAGAAGCGTAGAAAGAGGCTTGATCGTAAGGTTTTTCCAACTGAGTGTTAATATATTCATAAGTTGGGATGTATATGTTTAGACAAGTGTAAGTTGTTGATCGAATCGGCTCTTCAGTCGGTGATCATGTGTTACGATGACTAACGTTGCATCAACTGCAGCGGCTTGTTCCTCAAGTAAATTTATTACATATTGGCAATTGGTATCATCCAGACTAGACGTAGGTTCATCTGCTAGAATGAGTTGGGGTTGATTGATAAGTGCTCTTGCAATAGCT
This sequence comes from uncultured Bacteroidia bacterium, assembly GCA_964652565.1. GTDB lineage: Bacteria > Bacteroidota > Bacteroidia > J057 > J057 > JBCCTX01. The sequence goes on along the minus strand of CAZZEC010000200.1, from coordinate 5,610 downwards.
ATGCGTTGTTGCTGGCCGATACTCAGGCGAGAAGTTTTCTGATGTATTTTATCTTCCAGATTTAATCTGGATAATATCATGTGTACCTTATTAGTATCTTGCTTTTCGCCAGCAAGATACTGTGCGAGTAGTAAATTTTCTTTTACATTTAACGCAGCGTTAAAGTGTGATTGTTGGAAGATCAGTCCAATATTTTTTCCTCGAAATCGATCCAGTTCTAGTGTACTAAGTTGGGTGATATCCTTTTCTCCAATATATATATTACCAGAGGTAGGTCTTAGTAATCCAGCAAGCAAGTGCAGTAAGGTCGTTTTCCCTTTACCAGATTCTCCCAGAATGAGAAATGGATGCTGCGAATCGCAAGCAATATCTGGAAATGAAAAAGAATTTTCTGAATTATATGAAAATGTAAGCCGATGTGTTTTTAACATACAATTATGTACAAGCGCAAGATTTAACAAATAGTAAATGATCCTTTCTTTGAGAATGTTACAAGATTCATTAAGTTTATTAGATCAAGTTTATCAAGGACCATATGCATATTGCAGTTCTTTCTGATCCAGCAAATTTCCATACACAGAAATGGGCAAGAGCATTAGTATCTGCAGGGGCTAAGGTAACGATTTTTAGTTTTTCTCCCTATAAAATTAGTGATATCCCATGTGTACAAATTAACCCCAAATTTACGTATAAGGGACGGATCACTTATTTAAGCTATCTCTACACGACGCGTCCACTTTTGAACAAATTATATGAATATGGAATCGATATTGCAAATCCTATCAATATTACGCCTTTTGGTGCCTGGCTGGCCAGGTCTGGCTTTAGACCGGTCATAAGCACAGCAATGGGGGCAGACATATTGGAGTATCCTCCCAATCGCAGTATGTTGACATTTCCCGAGGATCGTAGATGGAGTAGGGTAGAGTCCGAAACCTACCTTTCCAGGTTAGTCAATCAATCGAAGTGGCCTATATTTAGACAACAAGTAAAAAATGCACTAGAGCATTCAGATATTATTACAGGTGATAACCTGCGCTTGGTACATGCCATTCAAGAATGGTTTGGTATACCTACTGAAAAAGTTAGATTAAATCGTTGGGGGATAGAACCTAAATTATTTCAAATATCCGAATCACAGCGAAATGCACTATACAATAAATATCAGATTAAAGATTGGCAAACTGTAATATTTAGTCCAAGAGGCTTAAAACCTATCTATCAGGGTGACATCATACTCAAGGCTTTCGAATTGTTACTACAAAGAGGGGTTCGGGATATTAAATTTATCATGTTCTCAGCAGGCTATGAAGTACCTCTGGAGGTACAGCAAAAGGTTGTGGATCTTTCACAGCGGTTTGAGAATTTCCATGTGGAATTGGACATGGTACCTTATCGTGAAGTAATGGCATTATGGAACTTGGTAGACGCATTTATTTCTGCACCGGTTTACGATGGACAGTCAAATGCACTAAATGAAGGAAGATTTGCAGGTGCAATTCCCATCGTCAATGATATATCGGCTAATAGAGAGTTGATTCAACATCGACAAAATGGATATTTTGTCGCACCATTTTCTCCAGAACATCTTGCAGATGCGATACTTCATATTCAGGAACACAAAAATGTGTACAAGGAAAAATTCGCTCGCCTGAATCGCAATTGGATAGAAAGAGAAGCCTTGTTGCCTTACAATGCGCAAAAATTTATTAAAATTTGTCATTCCATTATACATGCCTATCAATCATCGGATTTTCCCACTTATTTGTCACTGGTAGATGCGTAGATGTTATTCGCTGGGTTTTGATTATATGTTTATTTGACCTAATTTGCTATGTATAATTTCACGACTTATGAATATTCCTGAAAATCTTTTATATACCAAAGAACACGAATGGCTAAGTATTGAGGGGGAAGTAGCTACAGTTGGCATTACTGATTTTGCTCAAGGCGAATTGGGAGATATTGTGTACATTGAGATTGAAACTGTGGATCAAGACATTGAAAGAAATGGTATCTTTGGTACAGTTGAGGCTGTTAAGACAGTATCTGATCTATTCATGCCTGTTGCAGGATCTGTGTTGGAATTCAATGAGAAACTGCAAGATCAACCTGAATTGGTAAATCAAGATCCTTATGGTGAAGGATGGATGATCAAAATCAAAATGCAGGAGGATATGGGAGATGCCGATTTACTTTCTGCAGAGGACTATGGAAAAATGATTGGAGAAACGACTTAAGAATTTTATAAAAATCCTATCAACTCGTTAGCTTTTTAATAGTATTCTTACAGCTTCCTTATCTTTTTTAGTACTTTTTCGTTAACTTACTGTGTACCTCAAGTTAAGAGGTTGCATTTTTTGCCATTGTTAAAAAAGATTATGATGAAGCGTTGGTATTTATTGTTGTTTGGATTACTACTCGTCTCTGTGGGGTTTGCTCAAAAAGAAGCGGAAGTTGAATTAGCAGATAAGTATTTTAATGATAGGGAATTTGAATCCGCGCTTGATATATACCTAAAATTGAGCAAAAATGCAGATGAGGCTAAATATGTACAGCGCGTAATGAATTGTTATGAGGAACTCCAAAGGTTTGATGAAGCGCTCGCATTTTTGGATAAATCAATCAAAAAGTATCCTGATAGAGTAATATATCCGGTTTACAAGTCCCTTACATTGGAAAAATCGGGTTTGTTAAAAGAATCAGAAAGGTTATTGTACCAAACTATTGAAAAAGATCTGAGTGTTGAAGGACACTACAGACAAGTTGGTACCTATCTCTTTCAATCTGATAAGCTGGATGCAGCACTTGAAACATATATACAGGGTAGAAGGAATCTCAAGTCAGCTGTGATATTTAGTGATGAAATAGCCAATATCTATGAAAGAAAAGGAGAATATGAAGCTGCTGTATTAGAGTATATAAATAGTTATCGGGAAAATCCTTCGAACGAAAGCAGTGTAAATATGTCCATCTTGAGCATGTTGGACCTTGCGCCTGATAAAGCTTCTGATATTGAAAGGGCCTTATTAAGGGGGGTAGATAAGTATCCTACAGACTATGGATTGAGGAAAATGCTTTTTGAATTTTATGTATTAACAAAGAATTTCATGGAGGCTTTCATACAAGTGAAATCTATAGATCGCTTGTTTAAGGAAGATGGAGGACGGATTTATAATTTTGCTAAGACTTTGAGAAATAGTGAAGAATACTTACTCTCAAATGAAGCGTTTGACTATATTATACAACGCAAAGAAAATTCCCCTTACTATTTCCAGGCATATATGGAAAAAGCTATCAATGGGGAACTCGAAGCTTTTCAACAACTACCCGTTGATATGGAAGCTGTAACGTTGGCCGCAGATACCTATAAAAATTTATTAGAAGAATTTGGAAGAAGCCCTAGATATTTTAATGCCATTTATCGTTTTGCCAAATTAAAGGTATTTTATCTAAATGAATTAGAGTCCGCCCTTAAAGATCTGGAAGAAGTAAGCCTAAGACTAATTGGGAATGATCAAAATACTAAAGAAAACCTGGCTACAGCAAAGCTCTTAATAGGAGATATCCTCATTATGAAGCAAGAATATAACAAAGCAAAACTTATCTTTGAGGAAGTCAGTGAATTATTTCGCGATCGTCAGATAGGTGCACTGGCAAAATATAAACTAGCTCAATTATCGTATTATAAAGGTGAATTTAGTCTTGCGCAGGCATTACTAGGGGCTATTAAGGATAATACTTCCAACGATATTTCTAATGATGCGATTAAACTCAACTTAATTATCATAGATAATACAGGTCTGGACACTACTACTGAAGCATTAGAACTTTTTGCCCAGGCTCAATTACTAACTTATCAAAGAAAGTATGAAGCGTCCCTTGATCTCATGGACTCTCTGGCACTAAAGTTCCCCAATCACAGTCTCGCTGATGAAATTTACTGGGAAAAAGCCACGATCTATCTCAAAAAGGACAATACAGAAGTCGCACTGGAATATATAGATCGGATACTAGAGAACTTTCCAGAGGATATTCATGGGGATGACGCATTGTATACAAAAGCTCGTATCTACGATTATAATCTCAAGAACCCTGAACTAGCACAAAAATTTTATATAGAATTTCTCTCCATGTTCCCAGGTAGTTTATATTCCGTAGAAGTAAGAAAGCGAATTAGAGAACTGCGACAAGAGGGATGACCCTAGTCTAACAAAGAGGTCATGGGATTGATATTAAATTTGAGTCGAATTTGTGTATGGTTAGATTCTATATGAACAAACGGCTCTCCATTCAAATATAAATTCAATTGATCTGATATTGCTGCAAAATCTCCCAAAGATAATACTTTACATTCAAATAATACGATCGCGAAGGTATCCTGTCCTTTAACATCGAGGATAATTCGATCCTGAATATTATTTTCCATCAGCCTTACGGCTAGCATGGAGATACAGGTGGAAATTAGAGATACAGCAAGGGGGCGCGAAGTGAGAATATATGGGTTGTATTCAATATCTGGAATATATATTCCTCCTACTAGACGAGAATTTCCTCTGGATAATTCTCGTCCAGAAAGTATAACATCTTCCAGTGTAGTACTTTGAGAGTTGTTAAAAACTTTTTCCAACGCAGTTAATGTATCAGATACATCATTCGAACTCATTTCAATGTTGTATAGATGATCTTCCAGCATCATAACCAGGTCTGTAGCTTTCTGCAATGAATCTCGTACATCTGTGGGATATGGGTAAATGCTCTTAAGTGCAAATTCAGCCTTTCTTATGTAAGCCTTGAATTCTGTCAGCGCGAAATAACTACTCGACAGCTCTGATAAAATGGGTACCAATGAACCCTGCATCTCCTTGATTGCCGGAGCAGTACTTTTCTCAAGTAAGGTAAAACCTGAATGACTGCTAGATTTACCTATTGTATATAAGTGTTCATTGACTAGGTTAGCAAGTTTAATGAGCGCTTCCCGATCTTTTTCGGTAAAAGTTCTGGGTTTCAAATCTATTACGCACAGAGATCCTACGACTGTTCCACCGAATGAGATTGGAACCCCCAAATAGGAACGGAGCCCATAAGCTTTAACCAGATATTGTGGTATTCGACTATCTATTTTCGCATCATTTACTTCTAATAAGTCCTCATCTCTTACAACATATTGACAAAATGAAACATCTCTGTCTGTAGCTCTGATGGTTCGTAGATCCTCAGGTAATCCATAATGCGCCTTGAAAAATTGAATTTTCTCTAAAATAAAATTCACCAGTGCTATAGGGGTAGAAAGGTTTTGGGCTGCATTACTTACAATACTATTCAATACATCATCCTCAATTTCAGAGAGTAACGTTTTTGTAAATGCTTGATGTCTGTCCAACCTGGGTCCTAATACATCTATGCGATCAGACATGGGTTCATTCATAACTATCAACAGTCTTCAATAGGAATTGTAGCGTATACTTATTTACTATTCTTTCGAAAATATAAGAACTCTTACTTATTTAGCAAATATGCTATCCTACTTTTTATCTTAAAAGATCTGAATTGTTATGGGGAAAGTCAAGTCCCTGGGATATGACTATAGTGCGTACGCACCAAATTTCA
>CAZZEC010000199.1:3939-9135 GCA_964652565.1 uncultured Bacteroidia bacterium | reverse complement strand
AAGTTTGAAAATCCCATTTAACTCACAAAACCCACTGCAACTATGCTCAAATTAACGAAGAAAATGATCAATGAACAATTAGTCCCTCACTTAAGCCAAGGTAAACGAGGTCCCGCTTGTAAGGTGGGCTTATGGCGAATTGTGCGTGCGATATTGAAACGACTCAAAACAGGGCTTCAATGGCGGGAATTGCCGATGAAAGAATTGTTTGGCCGACATACAATTAGCTGGCAAACCGTGTATTATTATTTTTCCAAATGGTCCAAAGATGGTTCCTGGTATCGCTTATGGACAGCATTGCTCAAGCTAAATAAGCGGCGCTTAACTATGTCGAGTGTTCAGCTTGATGGTTCTCATACTGTGGTAAAAAGAGGAGGAATAGCTGTGGGTTATCAAGGGCGTAAAAAAGCCAAGACCACCAATATGTTGTTTTTAACCGATCAGCAAGGCATTCCCTTAGCTTGCTCTGAACCGATTGCGGGCAATCATAATGATCTATTTGAAATTGAAGAAACGATGCGCAAAATTACCCGCACCTTGAGCGATAGCCTGATTGCGATTAAGGGCTTATTTATGAATGCAGACGCAGGCTTTGACTGCCAAAAAATGAGAACCCTTTGTGAGCAATTGGAGATATTTCCCAATATTGATCACAACAAACGAAATACCAAAGAGCTGGATCAATATGAGTATCTATTTGATCCTCAGTTATATAAAGAACGCTTTGTCGTCGAAAGAACGAATGCCTGGTTAGATGGCTTCAAAAACTTAGTCCTGAGATACGAAACCCATGACAAACATTGGCTGGGATTACATTATTTGGCTTTTACCATCATCCTGTTGAGAAACTTGGACAAGGCCAATGGAAAACTTTAAACAACTTCAATGTTAACATCATCAATATGAACAACTATTTAGAAAAACCTATCGTGATCTTTGATGGAGTGTGTAATTTTTGTGATAGCTCTGTAAAGTTCATCATGAATCATGATCCTAACCAAATTTTTTACTTTACAGCTTCTCAACATAAAAGTGGTAAAGAACTCCTTACAGAGCATGGAATAAATGCAGATAAGGTACAAACATTGTACTTGCTTGAGCATGATACTTTATTTGAGCGCTCAACTGCTGCTTTACGTATTGCACGTCATTTAGAAGCCCCCTGGAATTGGTCCTACAGGGTCTTTATTTGGATTCAAAAGGCATCAGAGACACCACCTATAATCTTATAGCACGTAACAGATATAAAATTTTTGGAAAAAAAGAATCCTGTAAAATCCCTTCTCTTGAGGAGAAAGACCGATTTATTTAGAGAATAATGTAAAGAAATTACAGATTAGAAGTTGGAGTCTTTTATAATCAGTAGGCTATCTTAATCAGATTCTCAATGTTTCGTGATCCTTACAAAGAATGCCAATCCCAGATTTGGGACTGTACCTGTAGCTCAAAAATATAACTAATAGCCACTTGAAAATAAGTGGTACGACATAATTAGGTAAGACTTTATATGTCCCAACTGGATATGTATTCAACGACAGAGCCCTATGGGGCAATATATTGCAACACTCGACTTACAAAAAGGTCTTCTTTTTTAAAACAAACATGAGCCACCCTAAAATTCGGGGTGATTCATGTTTTCTAAATCACATTTATTTTGAAGCAAGTTCTTTCCAATAATTCTTCCCGTTGACTTGAATATTTTGTCCTGCATCTCCCATATCTTTGAGGGAAATCCTTCCCTGAAAGCTGATTAAGGTGATTTCATTGGGCTCCACTGCAAATAGGACCAATTCACGAATTTCATTTCCCACTTCCAAGGCGAGAATTTTTACGATTGTAGGGTGATCATGTATAATCATTAATTCTTCGTAATTGGATCGTTCCAACTCCCTTTTAATATTGCGTATGTCAGTAGGATCTATCAAATCTTTGCCCTCATCTGTAGAAATAATCGTAAGGTCTGATATTTTGTTGATTTGATTTTTCGAATGTCGATTCTTATCGCTACTTAGCATCTTGCTCAGCAAATTTCCACTGAAGTGCAACGTGGTAAAACCCTCCAAATGCTTATACTTTTCGTAAAAATCGTTAATGCTATGTGATTGTGCATGCATTAATACCGGGAATAAGCCTAATAACAAGATGGTGATATACCGTTTCATGATAGTCATAATTAAAAATTTAAGTTGTTGATATTCAGTTTTTTATGTGTGTATACAAGAGAATTTTAAGACAGAGATTCCCTATTGAGATGAATGCGTTCATTTCATCTATGAAATTCTTTACTACTTCTGCCTATATTGATTGTATAGGGTTATCGATTCATGTTAATGATCATTTAATCGTTCCAGGTTTTCCATTCCATCAATATCCATCGATTCAGATAATGAGGAGATTTGTTTCAAGCTGATATTTCCTGTAATACTCAATAGGAAGAAATTTTTCTGACCTCCAATTAACATAAGAAGTTCTTTCACTCTATCAGGGTCTTCTGCATCTAAGGCATAAAACCTCAACTGCTCATCTCCATTCCTTACACTCATGAGTTCTTCATAGGGATAGGGGCGTAGTAAATCCATCGCTTCTTGATACAATTCCATACCTTTATGCGCCAGTGTTGAATCAATAGTGAGGATTCGAAGACCATTGAGCCTGCTTATAGCCTCGTCAATTTCTGCTTTATTGTCAGGATCTCTCTTGGCAAAAAGATTAAACATTCTGGGAGAGATATATATGCTGTTGAATCCCTCCTGTGTCATATATTCATGAAAATATGAATTGATGGCATCTTCCTGTGCAACAGATTCTCGCATGCTAAAGAAAAAAATAGCTAACAGGAAAAGCGTTAATTGAGAGATATGATTAATATTATTCATGCGCTTTCTCATTTAGATCTATGGTTTCTGCCATTTTTATATCAGTTCCATATGTTAACCCTGCATTGAGCTTTTGAGAAAGCAATAACAAGGCTTCTTTCGCTTGCTGATAAGCAAGATCGGGATTATCAAACGTATCTTCAATGACAATCTGGTCGTTGGGATTGGACTGACCTATTTTTTTCTCATGATTAAATAATAGGAAATAGCTGATTCCTACAAGCACCACTATGGTTGCCGCAACACTGCTCCACTTAACCCAGCTTCGCTCATACCAGCGAATAGATGTATTAGGATATAAGGCATCTATTCGCGCTGTTTTCATCTCGATACTGGCAGCATGACCATAATAGGAGAATAGCATCACGAGATGCTGGTACTTCTCAGGTAGTTCTGGCTGATTAAGAAACTCTTTGAGTATTTTCTCTTCTTCCAGTGTAGTTTCTCCCTGCCAGTATTTTTCTATTAATACGTCTATTTCACGATAGTCCATGTTTTTCCAATTGTATCATTCTTTCCCGAATGGAGTTTCTCGCTCGATGAAGGTTCACTTTTACTTGTGAGAGATTGATGTCCATCATTTCCGCAATTTCCTGATACGAATGTCCTTCAATCTCTCTGAGTTGTATAACCATTTTTTGCTTAGGAGGTAATAGATCAATGATATTTGTTACCATCTCCCACGCTTCTTGTGTTTCTAATAAGTGAATGGGAGATTGCTTTTGAGCCCACTCCTCCTTTTCTAACTGATCTGTATCCACGAAGTACTTTCGTCCCTTTATTCTATCCAGAGAAAGGTTTTTAGTTACCCTCATACACCAAGCCTCAATATTGAGGTAGGTATGCATTTCATGTCTACGATCCCAAACTTTGATCAGTACTTCCTGTACGACGTCCTCCGCTTCCTCTACGCTACCCAAGAGTCGTAGAGCCAATCGGTAAGCTTTATCTTTTACCGGTAGTACGCGTTGCTGAAAGTCTGTCAATAGGCTCATATCAACCGGAAGACGATCGAGTTGGTGAAATGTTACAGGAAGGTAAAAAAATAGTATTTCCAAGGGTGAATGGATAATAGGACCGGATCAGGAACAAACTGTTCTATCTGTTTGTGTATCCCCACATTTCTATCCGAAAGTAGTAAGTAAGTGAACAATAATATTTATGAGATATTAACTTACGCTAGTACAAGACAATTATTTCCCTGCTCTCTCCGCATAATTCTCGGCTGCAAGGGGGCACACGTTTGTTGTGTTTAATATTTTCTTAACACTTAAGTGAATAGACTAAATTATTTTATAGCCTATCTATCTCAATAAGTGCGGAATTAATTCCGCACTTATTGTCCACTCACTTATTTACCAAAACCCCTCTCACATCAGCAAGAAATCTTTGAAAGATACATTTATCTATACTTGAGAGTAAGAAACGCGTTGTAAGAATTTTCGGATAATATGAGATACGCTATTGGCATATTCATCCATACTACTCATTTTTTTCCAGTCGGGATGATCTACGAACTTTTTCCAATTTGCATCTCTTTCTTCCATATCCTTAAAATGAAGCATATACGTCAAATGCGGCATATTCTTTCCTGCCATACAAGAGCCAAAGAATACAGGATGGAGACCGGTATCATAAAAAATATCCAATTCTCCTTCATTGAACATCTTTACTTTTCTTCTCGCAGCATCTTCACTGTAACTTTCATAAATTCTTAGTTCAAAAAGTCCTGAATCCTTTCCAGGAACTTTCATTTGTGGAATCCCAGAAAATGCTTTGAGTAGTGAAGTGTCAAAACGCGAATAAATAGCTTGACCTACTTCATCGTAAGCTTCCTTGGCCTTTTGGTAAGTCTCATCTTCTGACAACTTATCCGAGGAAGAGATGAAATGCTCTGCTGAAGGATAGGCAATGAGGAGATATAATACAGCAGGTTGCGGAGCCGCAATTTCTTCAAATACACCAATATTTGTTACACCTATCCGATTTAAAGCGGGAATAAATGCCTGTTCCAGGTATTCGTCAAGGGGTCTGCGACTCGTACCAAATTTCATTGTATAAGTCCTTAATTCATAATATTCGGTAGTGGCAGCACCTTTTGCATAAGATAGCCCAGTCATCCCTGTTGCAACCAAAGAAGTAGCCGTTGCCTTTTTAATAAATGATCGTCTTTCCATAAATGTGTAAATTGAGTAGTGTGATTCCAACCTTGAGCTAATAATACGGTCTTTATTGTATTAACCCAAAGCCAATATAATATGAAACGACAATTCTTCTTTATTCTCAGCCTATTATTATTACTATCGCCACTGTTCATTAC
>CAZZEC010000199.1:0-3839 GCA_964652565.1 uncultured Bacteroidia bacterium | reverse complement strand
TGCTATTCAGAGTTCTGGATCAACAGATATCTATGGAGATGATCGCATAGAAGCGGATAGATTCAGAATAGGAACATCAGGTGCAGGTAATGTCTCATTAGGCGATCTCAACGCCAATGAACTAGATATCCACGTGTCAGGGTCATCTGACATCCGGCTCGCTGGTAATGTAGACTATCAGGAACTCCATATCAGTGGATCTGGAGATTACGACGCTTTTGATCTGGAATGTAAAGAAACAAGAGTAAGCATTAGCGGATCAGGGAATGCAGAAGTCGTAGCTCGTGAAAGACTTAAAGTTTCTGTTTCAGGTTCTGGAGACGTAAGATACATAGGGAGTCCAGAATATTTGGATTCAAGTACCTCAGGCTCGGGAAGCGTAAGAAGAGCGAGATAATTTGTTACTTATTTCTGCCTGACCACCTTTTCCATTAATTTTAGGGGATGGACAAACATTTCCTTATATGGGGGGGAGGTCTGGCAGGTACTTTCCTGGCCTCTCGTCTGGTATTAGAGAATCAGAAAGTAACGCTGATAGACGATCGGCAGCCGCAGAGTGCTTCTCGTGTTGCGGCTGGCTTATTTAATGTCATCACTGGACGGCTAGGGGTCAAATCCTGGATGGCTGACACCTTACTTCAGGAGTTGAAAGCGTATTTCCAGATCCCTCCATTCAATCCGCTACAATCCTATGTACATAATTTTCCTATCTATCGACCATTCAAAGAAATAGCAGAATACAACAAATGGACGGGGAGAATAGATGATCCAGAATATCAACATTTAACGCAATTTCAGGAACAGTCTGTATTGCCAGAAATCATCCACAATGAATTGGGAGGAATAATGATTACCGCATGTGGATGGTTAGATACGACCCATTTTCTTTCTGGAATGCAACAACTGTTGATTCGTAGATTTAACATGGATTTTGTTCCAGAACGTGTATCCTTTGATCAGCTGGATATCCCAAAAAGAAGCCTGATGACGAGTACAGGTAAAATAGAATTTGACGAAATCATATTCTGCGAAGGATATGAAGGAGCCCAAAATCCATATTTTCCTCACATACAGATCATTCCCAATAAAGGGGAGGTGTTGCGTATCGTAATCCCCGAAGTAGAATTACCCTTTGTTCTTTCGCGAAAAGTCTATCTCATCCCCGATGGAAACAACCAATATGTAGTTGGCTCCACATATTACAACACATTTGCGCATCCTTATCCCACAGAGGAGGGTAGAGAAGAGATTGAAAGGTATTTGAAGAAAGCATTGAAAGTACCTTTTAAGGTATTGGATCACGTGGCGGGAATACGACCTACTACTCCCAATCGAAGGATGATCCTGGGAACCCATCCTACTATGCCATATATCCATATATTTAGTGGATTGGGTACAAAAGGAGTATTACAAGGGCCTTATGGCTCTCTCTTGTTAGCTGAAAAGCTATTAGGGAAGGAGGTCAGTATTCCCAAAGAAATCCAATTGGAGCGTTTTATGTAAGTAAAATCTCTATACTTAATTTAAGCGGTAAGACTTTTTTAGATATATTTTATATTTCTTGAAGTTGAATCTTAGGACTTTTTACGTGCAATTTGTTAGAATAAAACTATTGCTTAATTATGGCCTATTAGCCATATCCCTCAACTTATTAATCTATGTTATTGCATTTTTCAGGTTACAGAAGAAATTTTAGGTATGAGAAACTCTACCGCACTCTTTCTTATTATAATATTTCTATTTGCAATACTTTGGTTACCCTTGGGGCAATACGACTTTTTGATAGATCACTGGATGAAGATAGGTACCTATGCAATACCATTCTTATTAATAGGGGCATTTTCCTTTTATCGTATTGAGGAGGGATATATAGGCAATAATCTCAAGTTCCTATCATTCATTTTTTTGATCGCATACATTATTCATCAATTTGAAGAACATTGGATTGATGTAATGGGAAATTACTATGCCTTTTATACCTATAATAATAATTTGATTCTGTCTGTACTAAATGCTCCTAATGACATTGTAAAACCGTTGAGCAAAGAAAGTGTCTTTATGATCAACACTTCACTTGTTTGGTTGGTGGGGAGTATAGCAATCTGGCGAAGTCCGAAGCATGTATTTCCATTACTTGCCATGGCTAGTATTACAGTGGTAAATGGAGTTGTACATACTCTTGCAGGTATAATTACTCTCTCTTATAACCCAGGATTACTTACATCTGTACTGATTTTTATACCTCTATATTTCTACTTATTAAGACGACTAAAACAGCAGGTCAAGGTTCCCTCAATTCAACTGCTTATAGGAATTATCTGGGCCTTGTTAGGACATGTAATCATGGTTATAGGACTTATTTTAGCCAATTATTATAACCTTTTCCCAGAACTTCTATATTTTGTCATATTGGTAATATGGTCTTTGGTGCCAATTGGCTTATTCAGAAACTTTACTATAGCTGTGAAATAAATTCGACTTTTATTTGTAGGAAAGATAAGTTAATTGTCCTTAAACAATCTACGATGCACTATTGAAGATGAAAAAATTAGCCTACTCAGTAATTGGAATCGGAGGCATATTAGCCCTTCTCATATTAGGACAAAGTACGCTCATTCCTTTTGTGTTGGGGATCGTGTTGTGGTACTTAAGTCGATTTTTCAAGAATGTGTTACATAGCATTCCCTTTATTAGAGAAAAAGTTCCCAATTGGCTGGTTAATACCTTGATATTTATATTGATAGTCTCTGGGCTAAGTATCGTGTCACAGATTATTTCAACCAATGTGGATACTTTGCTGGTATCCTATGAGCGCTATCAAACCAATATGGACAAAGTAATCGATACCGTCAATAGCCTGCTGGGGATTGATGTATATGAGAATATAGCATCCTCTTTAAATGATTTTAATTATAGGGAAATTCTAAGTCAACTCGCTGACACAATAACAGGTTTATTTGGAAATGCAGTGATGGTGATTATATACGCTCTGTTTATCATCTCTGAAGAGGCCAGTTTTTCGACAAAGATTCAACAACTGTTTAGTAATCCTCAAGAATATCAACGCGTATCATCGCTTGTGGAGAGGATCAATGCTTCGGTCAGTGATTATATACGCCTAAAAACCTATGTGAGCTTGCTTACGGGAGTTGTCGGATATATCTTCTTGGCGATCATTGGGATTGATGCACCTTTTTTCTGGGCCTTCCTTATGTTTATCCTCAATTATATTCCTACGATAGGTTCTTTAATTGCTACTATCTTTCCTGCGATATTCAGTCTTATTCAATTTGGTGAAATTACCCCGTTTCTTATCATTTTAATCGGTCTGGGTGCGATAGAAGGCATCATAGGAAATGTTGTTGAACCCAAAATTATGGGGAGTTCGCTAAATTTGAGTCCCCTGGTTACTATCCTTGCCTTGGTAGTCTGGGGGCAAATATGGGGTATCACAGGGATGTTGCTCAGTGTCCCTATTACTGTTGTTATGGTCATTATCTTTTCCCAATTCGATAGTACCCGAGATATTGCCATTCTATTGTCTGAAAATGGAGAGATTGATGACGTGAGTTAGCCAATTGCTTACTGTCTTTCCATTTTTGGATCTGTTGATAATCGCCGCCAAGTTCATTACCAAATACGATATTCACAAAGACTTCCTGAGATTCGGAAAGTGTAGGTACCGCTGTTTCTCATATGTCAGGGGATACATCTGTTGATTCACAACTCAATAAACCAATCTTTATTACCCCAGGAGAAATATTGTACGTTTCAAAGACGAGTCCTGAACATAGCCATCACTTCCTGATTCGTCCATATTCCTTCATAAGGTTCATTAC
>CAZZEC010000198.1:3024-9239 GCA_964652565.1 uncultured Bacteroidia bacterium | reverse complement strand
TAATGTTTAAAAACATGAAAAACTTTTATTTAACACTTGTAGCTATCTTGGCGACAGTGACTTTGTCATTTGGACAGATCACTTTCGAACCACAGGTAGATTTTGAAACAGTAGAGGTTCCCAACTGGATCCCTTCATCTATCATCATGCCTGCTTCTCCCCTAAAGATGCAGATCCTTTTTGTAGGTGCTACTGACATGGTTCAGCACACTGCAATTGAAGGTAGAGCGGGAAATGACAGCACTATCTATGATGTAGAAGCAGGTGAATCTCCTGCAAAGCAATGGCATGACTTTATTGGTTTCACGCCTGATACAGTAACTGGAAGTGAAGATCTTGGATGGGTTTCTATCAACCATGAGATGATCATCCAAAATGACAACTTAGGAGATGGTGGTGGAATGTCTGTCTTCAAGGTAAAAAGAGATGCAGACACTGATTCTTTGATCATTGTTGATCAGACGTTGTCTGACGGGAGAGAAGGTAAATTCTTTAACGTAGACTTCGTAAACACTGTAGGTGAAACGGGAATGAACTGTGGAGGCATCACAGCTCCTGATGGACGTATCTGGACTGCTGAGGAATGGTTCCGTAGTAATACTGGATCTATCTATGACGATGGAGAAGGTGTACGTGATACTGCTGATTTCACAATCACTTCTGACCTACCTGGAGATTTTGATGGATCTACTATCAGAAAATTCGAGAACTTTAACTACATGGTAGAAATTGATCCTCGCGAAGCGGTAGCTATCCGCAAGCAGTACAACTGGGGGCGCATGCCTTACGAAGGTGGTGTAATCATGGAAGACATGAGAACTGTTTATCTTGGTGCTGATGCTACTCCTGGTTACTATGTTAAATTTGTAGCTGACGAAGCAGGTGACTTTACTCAGGGAAGAACTTTCGTTTACAAGCACGATATCGCTGAGAAGTGGGTAGAAGTAAATAACACTTCTATAGATTCAATGTTGGCGCTTAATGATATTGCTACTGAATTGGGAGCTACCATGTTCAACCGTCTTGAATGGGGTGCAGTAAGCGATGGAAAAGTATACTGGACTGAAACAGGTCGCGACAATCCTGCGAGTCGTTGGGTTGGTGAATTCGAAGATGGTGCTGTTTTCCATCCAATTCACTTGGAAAGAGCTGCTGCTCAGTCTGCGGCATTGACTGCT
This sequence comes from uncultured Bacteroidia bacterium, assembly GCA_964652565.1. Classification (GTDB taxonomy): domain Bacteria; phylum Bacteroidota; class Bacteroidia; order J057; family J057; genus JBCCTX01. The sequence continues at coordinate 8,061 of CAZZEC010000198.1, read as the reverse complement.
GAGTTGATAGAAGAAGGAGATATTCCTGAAGATAGTACAATTGTATTTGGTCCTGAAGATTCTCGTTATGAAGATATTTATGGACGTGTATGGGTACACGATTTAGAAACTGATGAAATCACTTCATTCATCGAAGGTGGTTATGGTGATCCTGAGTTGTATGGAGAAACATTTAATGTATACGACTACAACAGAAATAACCTATCAAACCCTGATGGATTGAACTTCATTACAGTAAACCCTGGTACTGAGCAAGAAAATACGTATATGATCATCTGTGAAGACTTAAATGGCGCTGACAAAGGTCGTATGCCTAGAGGCATTACAGAAAACAGAACGTGTGAATTGTGGCTACTCGACATGAACATCGAGAATCCTAATGTAGACGACTTAGTACGTATTACTGCAGTTCCAAGAGGAGCTGAGGTTACTGGTGCAATTGCTACGCCTGATGGAAAGACTATGTTGGTTAACAGTCAGCACCCATCAAGCACTAACCCATTTCCATTCAACAACTCTTTGACATTTGCCATTACTGGATGGACTGAGTTTGAAGTAGCTGTTACTCCTAACAGAGTAAACATCGAAGATAACAACGAAGCTTTCGCTATCTATCCTAATCCTGTTTCCAGAACTGTATTCTTTGACAAAACATCTGACGTAGGAATCTATACTATTGAAGGTAAACTTGTGAAAGTTGCTAACAAAACTAAGTCTATAAATGTATCTGACTTAGCTGCTGGTACTTACGTGATCATGAATGGAGAAGGAGCTGCTAGAAAGTTCATTGTAAAATAATTGAAAAGATGATCAGTCATCATCTTCACATATAAAATGAGAAAGCCCGTTGATAAATTCTTCGGGCTTTCTGCTTTCTTTAGACAAACTCTTTGAACATACTATATTAAACTGGGTTTTGAATGATTATAGATAGATTTCCTTAATTGTTATCCACCTTTTTGATCATTCTTACTCCAGTTATTAACCCTATAAATCACTTGTTTAGGTTTTTGACCCACACTTAACTAAGTTAACATAATGGATAAGCTAATGTCGAAACGTTTTCTTCTTGCAGGAAGCATGCTATTTATTACTGCATGGATATTGAGTTTTAATACGAATAAAAGCATTTCTTCTGCAACAGAGAAAGTCAACCAACTATATCTTGAGGATTTAAATGAATTCTCTCGTTCTGTACAACATCTGGTTACTACCTCAGAAGCGGCTACTTCACCTGCACATATCCCTGCTTTACGTGAAGCTATATTACGTGCACGAAATCAATACAAAAAGACAGAATTCCTGGCAGCATACTCTGATGAAGAACTCATCGTTAGATTTATCAATGGCGCTCCCCTTCCTAAAATTGATCCTCAAGATGATGCGTATATTGTGATTTTAGAGCCAGAAGGTCTCCAGATTTTAGATGAACTTATCTTTGGCGATGAGCCCCTGAAAGAAATTGAGTCTATCCGACACAAATCACACGAGCTACTTAAAAATGTTCGCATCTTCAGACGCTTTCAGAAGAACCTTCCTTTAAATGATAGAGAAGTATTTGAATCATTTAGGGAGCAAATGATACGATTATTTACCTTAGGAGTTACTGGATTTGATACTCCCCTATCGGGAAACACTATGCCCGAGGCGTTAATTTCATTTACGAGTGTACATCGAGCTTTCAAAAAATATGAACCCATACTCAGTGCAAAAGATCAAAAGTTATTTCAACAGATCGACGCATTATTTGTAGATGGAGCGAATTATTTAACCATACATCAAGACTTTGACACATTTGATCGTTTGACATTTCTCACAGATTACATCAATCCCATATATTCAAAACTATTGGATGCCCAACACTTAATGGGGATTCAAACTAAGTCTCAGATACTTGACATTGAGATACCAATCAACTACGAAGCAAGAAATCTATTCGATGAACATTTTCTCAATAAAAAATATTATGTCTCTTATGAAGCAGGTGAAGGTGTAGAAGAGAGAATTGAACTAGGGAAAATGTTATTTTTTGATCCCATACTATCAGACAACAACGAGCGTTCTTGCGCATCTTGCCATCAACCTGAAAAAGCATTTACAGACGGAAGAGCTAAAAGCATCGCATTCAATTTTGAAGGAGAAATCAAACGAAATGCTCCAACGCTAATCAACTCTGTATTTGCAGATAGATACTTTCATGATCTTCGTGCTGAGCGATTGGATATGCAGATGGAACATGTGGTATATGATGCCAAAGAATTTAATACAGATTTCCCTGAAATTGTCAGCAAACTATCGCAAAGTAAAGAATATCAACAATGGTTTGACCAAGCATTTCCGAGAAGTATAGATAACAGTATTACTGCGCTTAATATTACGCAAGCGATTGAATCTTATGTAGCTACGCTTACTGGATTCGACTCTCATTTCGATCAATTCGTCAGGGGAGACATCGATACGATAAGCACATCAATAAGGAATGGTTTTAATATTTTTATGGGTAAGGGAGCCTGTGGTACCTGCCATTTTGCTCCCAACTTTAATGGTTCTGTACCTCCCAGATATCTGGAAACGGAATCTGAAGTGTTGGGAATTCCTACTACTCCCGATACGATCGACGTAGTACTCGATCCAGATAGAGGCCGTGCTGCTTCCGGAGTACAAAAGGAAGCTTCAGAGATATTTCTACATTCATTCAAGACTCCTACCGTAAGAAATATAGCACTTACTGCACCCTATATGCATAATGGAGTGTATGAGAACCTGGAACAAATCATGGATTTCTACAATAGAGGTGGAGGGGCTGGAATGGGTATGGATTTGCCCAATCAGACACTGCCTTTTGATAATCTTAATCTTAATCAGAAAGAGATTCAGGATGTAATCTCTTTTATGGAAGCACTCACTGATACTACGGGATTGACTTCTGTTCCTAAAGAATTACCTTCGTTTCCCAATACAGAATGGAATAAACGAGTAGTTGGAGGGAAGTATTGATTGATTGATATCAAAAAAATAGTTAATCTGAGTGCTTAGTATCGAGAGTATGAGCTCAAGCATAACGACATATTTAATTAATAAGTGCGGAATTTATTCCGCACTTATTAATTTTCACATACCTATCCTATGGATATGCATTATTTTAATGGGTGCATGTCAAATGAATTCCTCTCCTCAGGTTGAGGGAAAGTCTTTGGCACATTCATATTGCGCTTCTTGCCATAGCTATCCAGATCCCAGTTTACTGGACAAGACTACTTGGGAAACTTACGTATTGCCAAGAATGGGCAATATGATGGGTTTCTATCCCAATGACAGTTCACGAGAGGAATTATTAGGAGAGGGCAAAGGACGAGATCATGTCATCAGATCTGGTCTGTACCCCGAACAACCTATCATCGCAGAAGAAAAGTGGAAAGCTATTCAGGAATTTTATCTCAACAACGCACCTGAACAACTTGACATACCCTCTTTTTCAACATTAACAAAGCCACTCCCCCATTTTAAAGTACGTATCAGCGATCTGCGATTGTCCCCTCCTAGTACTACCATGGTACGTATAGTTTCATCGGGAAACATCATTTTGGGGGATGCCAATACTCAAATGCTTTATCAACTCAATCCTCAATTTAACCTGATAAAAGCAGCTAAGGTAAATGAAGGAGCTGTCGATATTACAGCATCACCAGAGCACTTATATGTAACTGTCATGGGATCTTTTTCTCCAACAGATAACCCTTCCGGTTTCATTCTCTCATTGCCCACAACGCAGACACAAGCCCCTACAAAACTTATATCAGGACTTCAGCGCCCGGTACATACAGCATATGCCGATATGAACGATGATGGCTTAGAGGATATCATCACCTGTGAGTTTGGGAAATGGTCTGGATCATTGTCATGGTGGGAAAATAGGGGTGAAGGTACTTTTGAGAAACATCTACTCAGAAACAAGCCTGGAGCTATTAATGCTTATGTGATTGACTGGGATGAAGATGGACATCAAGATATACTCGCACTATTCGGACAAGGCGACGAAGGAATTTTTTATTATCACAACAATGGGAAGGGTGATTTTGAAGAACAAACTCTGCTGACATTTCCCCCTTCCTATGGATCAAGCTATTTGGGACTTTTTGATTGGAATAATGATGGAAATATGGACCTTATCTATACTTGTGGTGATAATGCTGATTACCCGCCTGTATTAAAGCCTTATCACGGGATATATATTTTCCTCAATCAAGGCGATAAAGAATTTGATAAACATATTTTTTACCCCTTACATGGAGCTTACAAAGCTATTCCAGGAGATTTTGATCTGGATGGAGATTGGGATATCGCAGCTATCTCTTTTTTTCCAGATTTTGAAAAGCAACCGGAAGCAGGATTTGTATACCTAGAAAATAAGGGAAATGACGAATTCACTCCCTATACATTCGAGGAAAACAACTTGGGCAGGTGGTTGGTCATGGATGCCGGAGATCTGGATAGTGATGGGGATATGGACTTAATCTTAGGCTCGTTGACATTTGAAGTGGTAACACCAGGGACCTTCGTACAAGATTGGGTAGAACAGGGCATACCATTTATTTATTTAGAAAATACCACGCGATAAGTCCCACTACATACTCCTACATTCACGTATCGACATTTAATAAATCCCATTTTTTTATTTCCTCAAATTGTCTAACTTTACTTCAACATTGGTGGCTATTTGTTTAATATCAAATAGCTGAAAAGGGAACTCGGTGAAAATCCGAGGCAGTCCCCGCTGCTGTAAGCTCTTAGATGCCTCAGCGAAAACCACTGCTCATCATGAGTGGGAAGGTGCTGAATGCAAGAGTAAGCCAGAAGACCTGCCAGTGTACATTGATTCATTCAAGCTTTCGGAGGAAAGGTTTGTTTGGAACGTAGGATTGGCAATATTTTAAACGTGCTTAACTATCACGTCCTCAGCTTAGGTGTATATCATTATATCTATCTGTCAACATCTTCCATCTGAACGTTTCATCCTATGCTTTCTCCTGAGCTTAT
>CAZZEC010000198.1:0-2924 GCA_964652565.1 uncultured Bacteroidia bacterium | reverse complement strand
ATTGCAACCACTTCGATTCGCGGGGCAAGTGCCAGCCATACGAAAGTCATCTGGAATGGGCTACCTTTGAGAAGCCCTATGTTGGGGCAGTTGGATTTTTCGTTAATCCCCGTTGGCTTCATGGACCATTTAGAGCTGAATTATGGAGGTAATACCGCTAAATGGGGTAGTGGTGCAATCGGAGGGGTGGTGAATATTAACAATGAAAAATCCCTACACAATGGATTGCAAATCCATGCGCATTCCCAAATGGGCAGTTTTGGAAGGTGGACCCAACAAGCACAGATAGACATTGGCAATAAGCGTCTTACTACATCTACCAAATACTTTCATCAACAAGCAAAGAATAATTTCCCCATTCGTACAGCTACTGGCTCACGAAGACAGTCGCATGCCCATATACGTCAAGATGGACTGCTCAATGAATTGTACTGGAATCCTCGTCCCATGCATAAACTATCCCTTCATACCTGGCTTCAAAGAACTCACAAAGAAATTCCTCCGACAACGGTTCAGAACAGGAGTGAGGCTAAGCAATCCGATCAAACCCTTCGAACTGTTTTGAATTGGAATAACACAAGGAATCAATCCATAGTATTGGGTAGACTGGGTTATACTGTAGAATCCATTGATTTTATTGACCCATTAGCGGGTGTAGACTCCAAAAGCCAATTTCAGACAATATTCGGGGAAGGAGAATGGCAGTTGTATCCTACAAAGCGTACCACATTACAAGCTGGAATTACCACTACATGGATGTGGGCCCAATCGGATGGATATTACTCTACTGAGTCTCAATCTCGTGTAGCTACATTTCTCTCTTTTCAACATCAAATTCATACCTGGATCTTACAACTAACGGCACGACAAGAACGTGTTGATGGAAATTTCGTACCCCTGGTTACCCATTTAGGAGTTTCTGGAAATATCCACACCAATCTTTTACTAAGTGCGAAAATATCCAAAAACTACCGATTGCCTACGCTCAACAATCTGTACTGGACGCCTGGGGGCAATCCCGACCTAAAGCCGGAAGAAGGTTGGAGCCAGGAAATGACCATCAAAATTTCTGATCCCCCGGGCCATTTTCCTCTTTCATATTCAATTACTGCCTTTAATCGCAATATCAGAAACTGGATACTTTGGGCACTCCAGGATGGACAGTCATTTTGGTCAGCCTTTAACCTCGCACGAGTCTGGAGCCGTGGATTGGAGCAAAGAATTACGTTTCAACAGAATATTTCCACTATTCAGACCCATATATCCGGAGGATATGACCTTGTGTGGTCTACGAATGAAAAAGCCATTGAATTGCCTAAGATTGAAGCAGGGGAGCAGTTGATTTATGTCCCAAGACACCAGGCATTTGGAAAATTTGAGTTGAAATATAACAGATGGACCACAACATATTTCCACACTTATACAGGAAAAGTAAATAGCATCAATCTTGATCCACTTTCCGATTATCATTTAGCAACTTTTTCCATCCAGTATTACATCCCTCACTTACACGGTTCGTGTCAAGTATCTCTCCGGATTGATAATGTATGGAATACTCAATACAGAGTCATTGAATACCGTGCAATGCCCGGAAGAAATTTCCTCTTTGGGGTCAGCTTGTCTACGAACCCTGTGAAGCTTGGAAAGGGGAGGATAAGATGAGGGACTTTTTAGACGACGGACGACAGACCACAGACGACGGAACACAGACGACAGACGACGGAACACAGTTTAACAATACATTAATACATCGATACATCAATTTATCCATATAACCAATCACTCATGACAAGAATTATTACTTTAACATTACTACTGTTAATATCGACGGTAACTTATTCGCAGGTTGAAAACTCGGACAGTACCTTGATTACATTTGAAAATTTTGAGCTCCCTGTAGATACGTTTCTCAATGGAAGTGACCTTTCCGGGGGCTTTGTCAGCGGCAATATTTTTCTCCCCAATGTATACACGATTACTCCTGATTTTGAGTCCTGGTCGGGATGGTCTATTTCTACGAAAACAGATACTGTTACCCCTGGTTTTTTGAATCAGTATAGCGCCGCAACGGGAATAGGAGCAGATAGCTCATTGACGTATGCTGTCACCTTTGCTTCTGGAGGGAGTGTCATGAAGTTTTCAGATTCATCGAGTGGAATCTTTCAAGGCATGTACATTACCAATAGCACGTATGCATACTTGAGTATGCAGGAAGGAGACGCTTTTGCCAAAAGATTTGGAGGAGAGTCAGGAGATGATCCTGACTTCTTTTTACTCACGATCAAAAAATACCTCGATGGGGAAGTTAGTACAGATAGCGTGGATTTCTATTTAGCAGATTTCAGAGCAGAAGACAATTCGGAGGATTATATATTGAATACATGGGAATATGTAGATCTATCTAATTTAGGTATTGCAGATAGCCTATTATTTACATTATCTTCCAGTGATGTAGGACAGTTTGGCATGAATACTCCTGCCTATTTTTGTGTAGATAATGTAAGCATCTCAGAAGTTCTGACGTCTTCGCATCAGGTACATCAAGCATTATCGGTTGAAGTATATCCGAATCCGGTAGTAGATGTATTAAGGATTGTTTCTGATGAACCACAGTCCTATCATGCCAGACTTTTCTCAGTATCGGGTACGCAAATAGCGGAATTTCATATCAAGCAGGGTTACAACGAATGGAACATAGGTGGCTACCCCAGTGGGACCTACTTATTGGTTATTCAGAATAGTTCAACGCAAGGCATTAAGAAGTTGATTAAAAGATAGCCTATACTTATTACTACCTTACAACTTTAAAACCTGAACCCCATACAGCGATGTTGAAAACTCATTCATTGAAATTATATCATGTTTAACGAGCATCCATCGGGAGTCATCAAAGGGTTGTAAACTTAACGTGTAAAAGTAATATT
>CAZZEC010000197.1:5689-9311 GCA_964652565.1 uncultured Bacteroidia bacterium | reverse complement strand
ATGAATAATTTATTATTAATGTGTTGTGATAAAAAGACCTATACGTGGGATCAAGTAAAGCTAATAAGTATTAGCTATTCATATTTTTAGTGCATTTGCACCAAAAAAACCTTTAAATACTAATAGTCTTTGTAACTTTCGGTTTCAAAATAGTAACCATGGATAGAACAACAGAACTACTTAAAAAGGTTCGAAAAATAGAGATAAAAACTCGGGGACTATCAGACCAGATTTTTTCTGGAGGATATCACAGTGCATTCAAGGGGAGAGGGATGTCTTTTAGTGAGGTACGTGCTTACCAGTATGGAGATGATGTGAGAAACATAGATTGGAATGTCACAGCCCGAACAAATGAAACACATGTAAAGGTATTTGAAGAAGAGCGGGAACTTACGGTGATGCTGGTGATTGATGTCAGCCCTTCTACGCTTTTTGGAACACAAAAGAATAAAGATCATGTGGCTCAACTAAAGCAAGAGATCATAACAGAAATTGCTGCAGTACTGTCATTTTCTGCAATTAATAATAATGACAAAGTGGGGGTTATATTTTTTACTGATAGGGTTGAAAAATTTATTCCTCCTAAAAAAGGAAGGAACCATATATTAAGAATTATCAGGGAGTTGATAGATATTCATCCAAAAGGTAATGGAACGGATTTGGCAGATGTCCTCCGTCATTTAAACAATTTTTTGAAAAAGCGGAGTATCGTTTTTATTATCTCTGATTTTTTGAATAATGGACCAGAATACAAAGAAGCATTAAGCATAGCTCGTAGGCGTCATGACGTTGTAGGGATACATTTATATGATGATCGAGAAAAAGAATTGCCAAATATGGGGCTTGTACGGGTAAAAGATGCAGAGACAGGAGAATTGGCTTGGCTGGATACAGCGAGTAAGGGCACCAGGAATAGTTACGCAAAATGGTATAGGGAAAACTTTGAGGCGACCCGAACACGATTTTTGCGCAGCGGTGCAGACCTGGTAAGCATTAATACAAAGCAGTCGTATATTACGTCGCTGCTAAATTTATTTAGTATGCGAGAGAAACGAGCATAACGAAACGTAAATTCGTTCGTAAAAAACGTGTTATTATACTAAATTTGTACAGAAATATATTGATCAGGTACATCTCAGTCAAACATTTTTAAGAGGTTAGTGCTTTTTTGCATTGTTAATATTATTGTACAAGGTACATGAGATCCATTTTATCAAAAGACATGAAAAGCAGTAGCCACATGCAATTTTTCACACATCAAAAGGGCTACAAGTCTTGTTGTATCAGGACAGTTTTACATTTAATATGTATTTCGCTATTTCTTGTGTTTGTATCTCTTCCTCTTGCTGGGCAAGAAATTAGCGCTCAAGCATCCGTCGATACGACCGATATATTGATTGGCGATCATCTGGAACTCGAACTCAATATTGCAACTGAAGATGAGGTTAGCATTTTTTGGCCTATGTGGCTGGATAGCTTAGGGCGGATGGAAATCATTTCTACTACAGAAATTGATAGTACCGTAGAGGGAGATAAGAGGATTAAGTCTCAAGTTATTTATCTCACAGCATTTGATTCCGGCGCCTATCAGATACCCCCTGTTAATTTTTATTATTCTTCTACATATAGCAATGATACCTTATCTGTTTCTACAGAACCCTTGGATATATTTGTACATACTGTAAAGGTAGATACTGCTCAGGCGATTAAACCTATTAAGTCTATAGAATCCATTCCCCTGACCTTTGGGGAAGTTCTCCCCTGGATCATCATAGCTATGCTCGTACTAGGGATAATTGCAGGTGTGTGGTACTGGAATTATTTGAGGAAAAAGCGCAAAGCTATTCCTATAGAAGAAAAAGTCCCCGATATCCCTCCCCATGAATTAGCATTAGAACAATTACAGACGTTGGAACAGAAAAAATTGTGGCAGGAGGGGAAAGTGAAGGTATATTACATTGAGCTTACAGATATTCTTAGAACATATTTAGAGGGCCGATATGCTATACCTGCTCTTGAGTCGACAACAGAAGAAATCCTTGAAGATATAAGAAAGAAGGATATACAGGATTCCCTTCGCAATCAACTTAAAGCACTCCTCGAAAGAGCCGATTTAACAAAATTTGCAAAGTTGAGGCCAGGGCCGGAAGAAAATAGGACGGGCTTGGATATCGTCCGACAGTTTGTTCAATCAACAAAACAGATTATACTCGAAGATGAGTCTGCAAAAATAGTTGAGCAGCCCACTCAAACTTCATAATGCACTATGATTGACTTTCTTAAAAATATAGAGTTTGCTTCTCCCAACGCGTTCTTTCTGTTGTTGGTGCCTCTGTTCTTCATCATTTGGCATATATGGAGATATCGCAAATTATATCCTACACTTACATTACCTGTATTAGAAGGAGTTAAAGGCTATAAAAGGCCTGTAAGAGGTTTTATCAAGAAATATTTATTTATACTTCGAACGCTAGCTACTATTTTTTTGATTGTTGCACTTGCCAGACCTCAGACAGAGTTCAACGAAGAAGAAGTGAATACACAAGGCATAGATATTGTAATAGCCCTTGATGTGTCTGGGAGTATGCTTGCCAGAGATTTTCAGCCAGATAGATTGGAAGCAGCCAAAGCAAAAGCAGCTCAATTTCTTGAAAATAGACCTAATGATAGAATTGGGTTGGTCGTTTTTGCAGGGGAAAGTTTTACCCAATGCCCTTTGACAATCGATCATGAGGTGGTAGATAAAATGCTCAGTGAAATAAAAAATGGATTGATAGAGGATGGAACAGCTATTGGTATGGGATTGGCAACCTCTGTAACCCGACTGAAAGAAAGTGAAACCAAAAGTAAGGTAGTTATCCTCTTGACAGATGGTGTGAATAATTCTGGATTTATCGACCCCATGACAGCTGTAGAAGCTGCACTGGAGTATGGCATTAGAGTCTATACTATTGGAGTAGGAAGGAGAGGAACAGCTCCATATCCAGTACAAACACCTTTTGGGACTACTTATCAGAATATGGAAGTGGAGATAGATGAAGAATTACTTGAGCAGATCGCCAATGAAACAGGTGGAAAGTATTTTAGAGCAACCAACAATCAAGCATTAGAGGGAGTTTATGAAGAAATCGATGAGCTTGAAACTTCTCGTATTCAAGTTACTCGTATTTCTCGCAAGACGGAACAATTTTATTGGTTTCTCATAATTGGTGGAATATTATTACTCACAGAAATCTTATTGAGATATTACGTGGTAAGACATATACCTTGAATATATAGACATGATAAGACTAGAACATCCCGAGGCATTATATCTTTTTCTATTGCTGATACCTTTGGCATTAGGATTTTTCCTGTTTGTATGGGGGAGAAAAAAAGCGATGCGAAAAGTTGCCGCTCCCAACGTTTGGGATGCGTTAATGCCATTTAGACCTTCTGGGAAACACTATGTGAAGTTTCTGCTAATACTTCTCTCACTATCATTTTTTATCATTGCGTTAGCAAATCCCCAGCGGGGGCTGAAAGCCGAAAAGGTAAAGCGAAAGGGTGTGGATCTCATTATTGCATTGGACATCTCCAGATCTATGATGGCAGAGGACGAAAAACCTAATCGATTAGCCAG
>CAZZEC010000197.1:2727-5589 GCA_964652565.1 uncultured Bacteroidia bacterium | reverse complement strand
GATGCATTAGAAGCTGCTGAAGAGGTATCTGGAGAAGGGGTGATCATTCATACAATGGGGGTAGGGACAACCAAAGGGTCTCCAATACCCGTATACCAAGGAAGTAATCAGGTAGACTATAAGCGAGACAAAGAAGGAGGTATTGTTTTTTCTAAGTTGAATCAGGATATGTTGCAGAAAGTGAGTATCCAGGGTAGTGGAAGATATTTTAAGCTTGAGCAAGGTAATGTTGAAGTAAATGCTATCATGGGAGAACTTGCAGGAATGGAACAAAAAGAGTTCGAAGAAGAAGTCTTTACTGACTATGAAGATCAATACCAGGGTTTCTTGCTCATTGGATTGATCCTGCTAGCGTTAGAATATTTTATCACAGAGAGAAAAAGTAGAATATTTACAGATTGGTCATTGTTTAACACCAATTCACAATGAAGTACGTAATTGCCGTAATGCTATTGACATGTGCTTTTCTCCCCAGCCACGCACAATTTTTGAGGGATAGAGAAAACACGTATTTAAGACAGGGTAACAGAGCTTATCGCGAAGGAGATTTTGCAAAATCAGAGACGAACTATAAGCAAGCTCTAGAGATAGAACCTTCTCATGCAAAGGGTAAGTTCAATCTGGGTAACGCTTACTATGAGCAGGAAAAGTTTAGCGAAGCAGCAAAAGAATATGAAATAGCCTCAAACCTGGCAGATGAAAGAAATGAATCTGCCTCAGCGTATCACAATTTAGGGAATTCCTATCTGGAAGCACAGCAATTCGATCAAAGTATTGAGGCCTATAAAAAAGCACTTCGAATAAATCCTGAAGATATGGAGACTAAGTACAATCTGGCCTATGCACAAATGATGAAGCAGCAACAGGATCAGCAACAAGAGCAACAAAATCAGGATCAAAACCAAGATCAGCAAGATCAGCAAGATCAAAATCAAGACCAGCAGGAAAACCAGGATCAACAACAAGATCAGCAGCAGCAAGACCAACAACAAGATCAAGAGCAACAACAAAATCAAGATGAACAACAAAGCCGCCCTCAGCAGCAAATGTCTAAGGAACAGATTGATCAAATGCTAAAAGCCCTTCAATATCAAGAGGAAAAGTTGCAACAAGAGCTACAAAAACAAAAGGCAAAGGTTAAAAGAGTTAAAGTCGAAAAAGATTGGTAAGACCATGAAACGTATGTATAAACTATTGGTACTTGTTCTATGCATGTCATTTTCCCAACTAAGTGCGCAAAAATTTACTGCTTTTGCTAATAAAACTACGGTGGGAATGGGCGAAGTCTTTCAGGTATCATTTCGACTGGAAAATGGACAAGGTACTGATATACAATACCCTGATTTTGACAACTTTGATATAGCAGGAGGACCTAACTCTTCTCAAAGCATGCAAATTATCAATGGACAGGTAAGTCAGTCATTTACTTATTCATTTTATTTAAGAGCAAGTAAGACAGGTACCTTCAAAATTGCACCTGCTTCTATAATAGTTAAGGGAGAAAAGCTCAGTACTGAGCCAGTTACTATACAGGTGGTCTCGGGTAGCTCGGGAAGAAATTCTACACCAGAATCTGCGGAGACTGATAAGCCCAGTGCAAGCCAGGACCTCATGCAACAAATTAAAGAGAATGTGTTTGTAAGAGCCATTCCCAGCAAAACGTCGGTCTATCGGGGAGAACAGTTTAGTGTTACCTATAAACTATATCGAAGAGCATCATTAGCTGACCTGAGCCTATCCAGTTCTCCAGCGTATAAAAACTTTTGGGTAGAGGATATAGAAATTGGCCAGCCACAATCTCGCGAAGAGGTATATAGAGGAGTAAATTACAGTACAGCGGTTATAAAAAAAGTAATTTTATTTCCACAACGTGCAGGTGATTTATCAGTTGATCCTATAGAATTAGAAGCACAAGTAAGAGTTCGAGTACAAAATCGTCAACGAAGGAGTGTGTTTGATGATTTTTTTGACGATCCATTCTTTGGTAGTTTTAGAGATATACCCTATGAATTTGCCAGCGCTTCTATTCCTGTAAATGTAAAACCTTTACCCAATCAAGGGAAACCTACTTTTTTTACTGGCATAGTAGGCAAATATGAGTTATCTGCTTCATTGGACAGAAATGAGACTGAGACAGGTGAACCAGTTACCTTAAAAATTGAATATAAAGGAGAGGGTAATATTAAGACTATTCCCGAACCTCAATTGGATTTTCCCCCTGATTTTGAGGTGTATGACCCCAAAACATCTGATAACACCTCATTAGCTGGAGGGGTAGTTGCAGGGAGTAAAACTTTTGAGTATCTTATTGTACCACGTAACCCTGGCGAGTATAAACTACCTGTTGTAGAGTTAAATTTCTTTGATCCTTCACTACGACGCTATGTATCTAAACAATCGGATGAGTTTGTGTTGAATGTTACTGGTGAGCCTCAGCAGTCAACTTTGAATACTACTGCGTTAGGAAAAGAAGATATAGAGCTGATAGGAGAGGATATTCGCTACATACAAACAGAAAATGTTTCATGGCAAAAAGTCGGAAAAACTTTCCTGGGTTCTTGGGTATTTTTTAGTCTCCTTGCAGCACCTTTCATAATTTTTGCGTTATTGTTGTACAAGAGGCGCAGAGATGAAGAAAAAGATAGAGATATCGCGGGAACCAGAAGTAAAAAGGCTACAAGGATTGCAAAAAAGCGACTAGCAGTGGCTCAAACTTATTTGAAGAAGGAGGACGAAAAAGGTTTTTATCGCGAGATTTCCAACGCCATGTGGGGGTATCTAGGGGATAAATTTAATCTTGGACAATCAGGATTATCCAGAGATACCATAAGAGGTCGATTAGTTGAGAAAGATGTGCCAGAG
>CAZZEC010000197.1:0-2627 GCA_964652565.1 uncultured Bacteroidia bacterium | reverse complement strand
AGGATTATCCAGAGATACCATAAGAGGTCGATTAGTTGAGAAAGATGTGCCAGAGGATTTGATTGTAAGGGCTACGGAAATCATTGACAGAAGTGAAATGGCACTCTTTGCCCCTTCAGCGAATGGATTTAGTATGAAAGAATCATATGATGCAGCAGAGAAGTTAATTATGGACCTGGAAAATCACATGAACTAATGAAGCAATTATTGATTTCATACCTTTGCTTTTTGTTATCATCATCTCTATTAGGAGCAGATCGCATTGGCGTACTGTTTCAGGAAGCCAATGATGCTTATCAGAGCGAAAATTTTGAGCAAGCTATTGTATTGTATGATTCAATCATTGATATGGGGTTTGAGTCCGCAGCACTGTACTATAACCTGGGAAATTCTTATTATAAGACAGGGAGTGTAGGACCAGCAATATTGAACTATGAACGTGCACTAAAACTTAACCCTTCACATAAAGATGCAGCTTTCAACCTCAGATTAGCCAATTTGAAAGTTGTAGATAACATAGAAAGTATTCCTGATCTACTCTTGAAAAGATGGGGTAAAGGTCTTCTCAATAGCAGAACCTCCGGACAGTGGGGAATAGTAGCCATAGTATTTTTCTGGATAACCTTGTTTGCAGCGGGTTTACTGCTATATAGCAATCAAACATGGGTAAAACGCCTGGCATTTATAGGTGGCGTTGCTACACTCATTCTTGCAATATCTTCCCTCTCATTGGCAATAAGTAAACGGGACATGGAGACGGGAAATGAACAGGGAATTATTTTTTCCCCTAATGCCTATGTAAAAAGTGCTCCTGATAGCGAAAGCACAGATTTATTTATTCTTCATGAAGGCGTAAAAGTCAATGTACTTGAGGAAAATATCGGATGGATGAGAATTCAATTGTCCGATGGAAAAGAAGGCTGGATTCCTTCAAGATCGTTAGAAAGAATATAACTCCTCTCAGATATATATTACCCATCTTGAAGAAAAATGTAAATTCTTCAGCATTCATCCTATTTCCAATTTGGTAATATAAAATTCGTAGGAACACCTGGCAGTAGGAACACGTGGCAGTGTGTTCTGAACTAATTCAGCGCGTTCTGACCGATGGTCTGGGATTAAATACACCACTTATTGAATAAATTTAATCCCGTTTATAATGTATATTAATATTTATCGAGAGTACATTAATTTATTTTTAAAAAAATCAGTATTGTATTTATTATATCCCTTTCTTATTTACTACTTTTGTAAAGTAGGGGCGTGAAAGAGAGAGAAGGAATGTTTGTCAATACTAACTTCTTGATCTGGGTTAAATTTTTAAATAAATATCTCGTACCGCTTAAGTACGTGGATAATATAAAATTCTAAATTATATATCAGAATCCCCCTGCAGAGAAGGACAGTGCATTGGATAGGGTCGAAGAATCCGAAATGTGAATATATCGGTGGACGTCAGGGGGTGGATACAAAAAGTGAAGATGCTTTTTTCATCTTATAGTCCTTAATCATCCCCCTTCTCTTTCTGCACTAATCATCGCTGCAAGGGGGCATAAGATTGTTGTTTTTAAATATGTCGATTTACTTAACAGCATATGCTTTATTAACTATGCCTTTATGGTTTCTCAAAAGAATAATCTTAAAGATAAACTACTTACTGCTCAAAGAAAACTCGAAGAAAAAGATTTAATACTCAATACGCTCATTCATCACATTTCTCATGACCTTCAGCAACCCATCACAACGGTGTTAGGGTATATTGATTTATTAAAAAGAAAATATCATACAGAACTAGGGGAAAAAGGTAACACCTATGTAGAAAATATTTCTGAAGCTGCTAGGAACTTGACATACTATTTTGAAAGATTACTTGTCTATTCCAGGCTGGGGAGAAATGAGGAAATAGAAAAGTTGGATTTAAATCCTCTGGTGAGAGAAATAGCCAAAGAAGTACAAAATGATCTAGGTGAATCGGATGTTAATCATACAACTATATTAGTTGGATCTCTTCCTGAGATATATGCGATTAAATTTGATATAAAAGTTCTTTTTAAAGAACTATTGACAAACGCTTTATTATACCGAAAGGAAAGCAGACCAATTGAAATCAAGGTAGATGCACAGTTGCTGGAAGATGAAATGGTTGAATTTGTAATAAGGGATAATGGAGTTGGCATTACTGAAAAACGTCACAAAGACATATTTGAATTGTTCACCCGATTTCACAGCACAAATAATAATAAAGGGCTAGGCTTGGGGTTAGCAATGTGTAAGGCAGTTGTGGAAAAGTATGGCGGAAAAATACGTGTATATTCACGTCCTGATCATGGATCTGAATTTAGATTCTGCATAAAAAATCAAATTAACATAGAGGTAGATGAAAGGGTATAACAAAGAAAAGATCAATTGTATTTTGCTTGTGGATGATGATGAACCTACAAATATTTTACATCAAATCATCATTGAAGATACTGATATAGCCAATCGTGTTGTTGTTGCTCAAAATGGTCTTGATGCATTGAATTATTTAAATAAATGTGGACAAGTAAAGTCCTCAAAGAGTGATATCCCTGATCTTATTTTACTTGATATTAATATGCCGGGAATGAATGGTTTTGAATTCCTTG
>CAZZEC010000196.1:0-9335 GCA_964652565.1 uncultured Bacteroidia bacterium | reverse complement strand
CCCACATTTGATTTTTTATCAGTGTGCTACCTAAGGATACAGAAAGCAGAAGCTCATTTTAATCCAAAGGGGAAGTTTGTGCTCAGTGATTTCGTTGAACTTATAGAGATGGCTCATTCATCTTGGATTCTTGTAAAGTATCGTTATGGAGTAGAGGACTTTGAGCTAACACAGTTTACACTAAAAATTGTCAAACTAATTAGTAATCGGGCATGTAACAGCGATGAACTTTATCAAGTCATTCATAGGGATTTGGTAGAAGAAACTAATCAAGCAAAGATAAAGGATTTAGTTATTAATCAATTAAGACAGTTGTATAAAAATGGGATAGTAAGGCAAGTAGAATAAATCTACTTGCCTTTACGATTAAGCTCCCCCTAGAGACTCATATGCCTTTGTCTTGTTAGGGTCGCATGTACATGTTTCGTGCTTGTCAGTATCCTCTGTATGGGTAGGATGACTAGCAGCACCTCCAAGAATTTTTTGAGCTTTTTCTTCGTCGATGCTAGTTACGAAACTTTGAACCTTGATCTCATCTAGGCTCAATTTTACTTTCTGATTTTTCATGATAATTGATTTGAAATTTGTGCCTACTCTGTTATTGAGGTTTTCGGCTTTCCCTTAGTGTAAAAATAAGTAAGCCGGTTTTCTAAATGCAACAAAGTTGCATTATTATCTTACACAATTTTTCTTTTATGATTATTATTCAAAAGGATAGAATCATTCTCATAGACTAAATAATTCGATATTCGCGCTCGGGAAGTTCAATTTTTGTTACATTCTTGCCATATTCTTACTTATGAACTTGCTATCTTATAATGATAGCTGTAAATTATTATGAGTAATACAAGAAGAATCTATAGTAGGGGATTTAAATTAGTGATCGTGAATCTTTACTTTTTAGGTAAGTATCCCTAATTAGGGTATTGATAAGGAGATAGTTAGGTCTTAAAAATAAAAAAACTGGTAGATTGCAAATTATTTGGATAATTTTCTATTTATTTAAAATATATTGTAAGAATATTTTTTTAATTTGTATTAAATAGAAGGAAAGTGGATATGATTGGTGAATGGAACAACCTAATACTCTGCTGCAAGAAACGACTAGTTAATCTCTACTCTTTTAAATAGCTTTATAATAATAGTGTCAATAGATAATGAAATTATGTTAATTGAAAATTTTATAAAATAACATTTTTTATAATATGAAATTATAAAAATATCAATCTGATAGGAGTTAGTGCTAATGATCCTTTGTAAAATTTAATATTTGTACATTTCAATAAATGAGAAAATGCACCTGTTAGCATTGGTTCATGAGACATGTATACGTACATTTGAAGCCCATGTCCAGTATAGTGAGGACTGCAACCACGTAAGACTACATCATGATGTGGTCTTATATATGAGAATGGTATTGTTCTCCTTGTGATGTGGTGTCAGAAATATGGTCTTACAATCATCAATACCTCGAACTATATATCCAGTGATCAGCTCTTTGCCAGGCTGTTTGGAAGCGTTTTTCTACATCTGAAGTGTTTTTTCCCTGAGCCTTCAACGCTTCTCGTAAGCCAAAAAGGGACCAGCCATTGTTGGGGTGGTCCGCAAGTTCTTCCTCGTAGGTAGTTTCTGCAGCGGCAAAATCCTCCATTTCCATTTGTGCTGCTCCCAGCCAGTGGCGAGCTGCAAAAGGGATGGGTTCGGGCTCGTCATACATCATAGAATCTTCGATAGTTACAGCTCGATGAAAGGCTGCTAAGCCCTTATCTTTCTCATCGTTTTCCCAATACATCTCTCCTTCTAAAATACCTGCTAAGACACCGAGAATATGTCTCGCAGGATGCATCCGAAATTCAGCCTGGGAAGTATCTGCAGCAGTTAATACCCTTTGAAGGTATACTTGGGCGAAATCGGCCTCACCAGACTTGAGGTGTGCATAGCCTTTGGCAAAATCCCACATTCCACCTGAAATAGTTCCATTGGGTCTTTGATCGTGAGTCATGATTTCGTCAAAGCGGCCAAAGCGTATAGCAGTCAATACTTCATACATCCCATTATGGGTTCTTTTTGCATAATCTTTGGCTGCTTGCATGGCGATAGCTCCTTGTCCATCATAGCAAGCGGCAAAGAGTAGCATATGGAGATTGTGACTAGGATAAATGGCTATTCCTTTTCCTACTTCAGCCTTAAGATCGGATTGCCAAGCTTGTAAATTCGCCCTTACTGAACCACCCCAATTACCGATTTCATTCCAGGTGTGAGAGGGCATGTGATTGATATGGCTGGCACCGGGGATACTATTGCCTAAATAATCTGCGCATGAGGCACCCAGTTCTGGTTTTTGAGAGGATTCTGTGGCATGAATGTATAAATGACAGGCTCCTGGATGATGTATATCTTCTTCCAGTACTTTTTCAAGGACTTTGTG
Source organism: uncultured Bacteroidia bacterium (assembly GCA_964652565.1). Taxonomy (GTDB): domain Bacteria; phylum Bacteroidota; class Bacteroidia; order J057; family J057; genus JBCCTX01. Next base: position 6,907 of record CAZZEC010000196.1, on the reverse strand, counting down.
GATACGTACAACATCTGGATCAGCAATATCCCGTGTTCCTCTACGGGGTTCAAGTAGAAATAATGCTTCTGCATAGATAGTTGCTACCTCATGGTGTGCAGGAAATTGTTCATATACCTTTTCCATTGCCAGAGCATACGCTGTGTCCTGTAGTGCTCGGGTTTCGGGATCATATTCTTCTATGTATCTGACCTGGATGGCTTCTATTAAGGTCTTTTCCAGTTCATTTGCATACTTTTTAGCTAATTTCCTGGCATTCGCTGCTGCCTCCAGCGCCAAAGGGGCTTTTGACTTGCTCATGGGTTCATTGAGGTAAGAGCCTAAAGCCCAGGCTTCTCCCCAGTAGCATATGGCACAATTAGGGTCTAGCTTTCTAGCTTCCCTGAAAGAGCGGGCAGCTTCATTCACAGCAAAGGCATATTTCAATTGTACCCCTTGATCGAAGTATCGTTGTACGAGAGGATTGTCATGGTCGATATTCCAACTAAAAGGACCCAGAGCTTCTGGATAGAGCGGAATGGAATCATGAAAAGAGTCTGGTAGACCCTCATGATCTCCATGCTGGGCTTGAGAAAATGTAATACATAAAGATAAAATAAAAGCCAATGGCCCTTTGTATAACAGGTCCATAAATGAGTGCTTTGGGATATACATATGATACATGCTTAATATATGAATCTATCTTTGATTATAGAAAGGATGAATTTGTTAAGTTGACATACTATCTATTTCATTAGGCAAGTATCTCTTATTGTGTAAGCAGTTCCTCAATTTTTTTATCCAATTAATTCCAGGGTGATTTTTTTGTAACCTTTTCCGAGTTGTTGCGACTATCCTGGAAATGTATGATGAACCATTAACACCTGTCGCCATGCCTGAATCCAAACAACAGAAATTTATGGAAATGTACCAGCCTTGTCATGATTCTTTTTTAAGGTATTGCTCAGCATTGGCTTATGGGAAAATGGATACAGAAGATTTGGTGCAAGATGTATTATTATCCGCTTATACCCATTTTGATACGATTAGAAATCCCAAGGAATTTCTTCATTATCTGATTCGAGCTGCAAGAAATAGGTCAATAAGTAATTGGAGGAAGCAAAAACATCGGGCTGAATTAACAGAAAAATATTCAAACAGACTCATCGCTAAGGGTATAAGTCCAGATATTTTATTAGATATCGATATTCTACAAAAAGTAATACAAAGTCTTCCTCAAAAGCAGCGGGAAGTCCTTATTCTATTTGAAGTAAGTGGATTTTCCATCAAAGAAATTGCAGAGGTTCAAAAAAGCACTCCAGGAGCAATCAAGACGAGATTGAGCAGGGCAAGAAAACATGTAAGGAAGCTCCTCAGCGAAAATCCAGAATTATCTACTTCTCATCTTTTTACCATTCTCCAAACTACAGTGTTATGAGATACGACGAGCATCAAACATTTGAAATACTTCGAAATATTCCGACAGAACTTAGTATAGAGGAGGTGTCAGATATGGTAGACCAGTTTCCAGATATACCTCCTCAAATTAACGTTCGATGGTGGAGAAATGTAAATACTTGGCTCACCTTTTTTTTGATCGGTATATTGGGATGCATAGTATGGGTTTTTTTAATCCAGGAAACACCGTCTAATCCCAAATCAAATACTATAAAAAGAGAAAAGCCCTTTGCTATAGAAAACCCGGATAAACCTTACGATACACTTGCTTTATCTGGGGAAAGTAAAAGCACTGTCGAAATTAATGCGATCCCAGATATCCTTTTTTCTGTAGATACCCTTTCTGCTAACACTCTTATTGATGCTGAAATATCAGACACACTAATTTTTCATCCTTTGAATAAGGATGATGCTACTCTATCAAATAGGATACCACAAGTTCCAACTACAAAGGACAATAAAACTGGGATATTTACACCTAATAAGATGCCAAACTCCCATCTAGAACTGGACGGAAAGTGGAATGCTAAGCGTTCGGGAGATAGTCTTTGTTTTACTTTGAGGTTGAAAGAAAAAGGGGAAGAATGGAAGACGCAATGGAAGATCCCTTTTTGTACACACATCGATGATCTGAGTGCGGAGTTCCATCAAGGAGAAAGGCAATTTGTATTAGAGAAGGAGTCTGGAGAACTTATGTTTTCGCGCAACTTTGGAGGATCGGGAACCTTTACCTTTGTTCCCAACTCTGAATTCAGGACTGAGATGGAACAGGAAGTATTGAATGTAGAACAGATTCCTTTGGAATCACTTTCTTTCTCTGGTTCTCACAAACAGAATTGGGATGATATACCTATCTATAGCAACAATCCATATGCCTTACTGTGGCTGAAGTTTTTCCTGACAGATGTAAATACTGAATATGTAACATTTTTGAGGCAGAATGGCTTTCAAGATAAAGACCTGGAAGAAGTTTGGTCTTTGGCAGATCATGCAGTACCATTTGACTATTTGAAGGAAATTGTACCGATTACAAAACAACTCAATCCCTCTTTAGGATTGGCAGATATTGCAAAACTATATCAATTTAGTGTAGATACAGAATTATTGAAAGCACTGGTTGAGGCTTCTTATGATACTATTACCATTGATGAGCTTTTAACGGTAAACACAATGGATATCTCACCTAAATATATCAAAGATCTGCATGATTTAGGCTTTCCATCCGTCGACGTATCCTTATTAACTGCCCTAACATTGAACTCAGTAAGTTCAGCATTTATTCAATCCGCGATAAACAAGGGGTATGTCAATTTAGAACTTAAGGACTACCTCATTCTACATCAATTTAAACAATCAAATAATCAATTGTCTGATAGACAAGTGTTTGATACTTCTATGGAACAAGTTGATATCCATTCCTATTCAGTTGCACCTTTTTACAAGCTTATTGTAAGGGGAAATATCAGAATTATGCTAAAAAGTGATACCCTTAATCAAGTAACTTTTTTTACTTCTCAAAAGATGCGAGAAAGACTGGAGATTAAATTAAAAGATGGTGTGTTAAAAATATCTCCTAACATAGGCTTTAAGTCTGCTTACTTCTTTGATGTAAAGGTGTCTGCTTCTCAAATGAAAGATTTGGTTGCTGGTAAACGTGCAAAAGTGTATTCAGAGGAATATTTTGATGCATTGAATACTCAATTACTTTCATCCCCAAAAGCTAAATTACCTAATTCTCATTAAATAATACTATTAATATTTATCTCATGAAATGTACATCATTTACTTCCCTTCTAATGGGAATACTACTCACATTGTCTAATTTTTGTATAATTGCTCAGCCTCGTACAGAATGGAAATCCTTTCACGAACAGATGGAGATAGCTCAGGTTATTGGTTATCAGGCACTAGTGGTAAAAAATGGACAGACCTATGCAAAAGTAGCACAGGGACTACAAAATATTCATCACAATGATTTGATTAATGATAGTACTGTTTTCGTTTTAGCTTCTTTATCGAAACCCATTATTGCATTAGGAATTATGCAATTAGTTGAAAGGGAGGTACTTGTTTTAGATGAGCCTATCAATATCTATCTACCTTTTGTCATTTCGCATCCCCATTTTCCAGACAGTATTATAACCCCTCGAATGCTTCTGGCTCATACCAGTTGTATACTGGACAATTGGGAGGTGTTAAATCAATTATATAGACCTGACTCTCCCATTCAGTATGAATTGACGCTCGAGACGTTCTTACGCAAGTATTTTCTTGAATCTGGCACTTATTATTATGAACATAATTTTCACCCTAATGAGCCGGGTAAGCACTTTGACTATTCCAATGTAGGATATATGCTTTTGGGCTACTTGATTGAACGAATCACACAAAAAAGACTCAAAGACTACTGCAAGGAGGAGATTTTTGAACCTTTGGGTATGAGACATACCTACTGGTACCGACAGGACATTCCACACAACAATATAGCTACTCCCCATCTTATGGAAGAAAATAAGCATATAACCTTGCCTCACTTTGGATTTCCCTCTTATCCCGAAGGACAAATTCGATCTACGGTGAGCGATTATGCAAAATTGATCCTTATGTTTTTACACCAAGGCATGATACATGAAAAACAATTTCTTCAGCCAGAAACTGTCAAAGAGTTTCTTCGAATACAATATCCCTCTCAGAATCCATGGCAAGCTATAGCTTGGAATCTCAATGAATTTGGAGATGAAGAATTTTACAAGGAAGTTCCTCACACACCTGCCCATACTGGTCTGGACCCTGGCTCTACTACAGCCGTATTATTTGATACTGATAAGCAAGCAGCAGCCATTATTTTCAACAACACGGAGCCTGTAAGTTTTGCTCCTTTGTTACGGGCTATGACAATTCTTGTACAAATGGCTGAGATAAATATAGAATGAGCGTCGAGTTTTTGTGTTTGATTGGGGTATCCATTTTGGGAGGAATAAGAATCATATGAAATGGATACCGCAACCTGAATACCTGTATTAGAGTTCAGTCTCTATGTTGCATCTGGAATCTCATCCAAATGATAGTACACAGGTATTCCCATTTTCTTAGCTATGGCTACATCTTGATCAGCACCATTGGAATCACCGGGGATTCTCAGTACTGCATCACATTTCTCAAGTAATCTATGTGCAACGGGATATTGGATTTCATTCCAGATCTCATCTCCTGGTTTTTTTGATCCAGCGAGATGGAGTAGAGGTAAGGCTACCCATTCTCCAATCATAGGAACGTGGCCTTTTCTAAATATAGGTAGAGCCATAGCTTCCAGGTTGTCAAGATTTTGTTGGATGAGCGTAGGGTCATCATTGGTCCCGCTTCTGTAAGGACCAGCAATAAGAATAAGCATAATGATCTTTTTAACAAATAACCTGATTCTGGCACCTAAAAAAATTAAGGTATCTTATGAAATAAGTAATTTTTTATGTTAGGCTTTCTGGCTTCTGATAGAGCTTAGAAATTCTGGGGTAATACCCAGGTATGAGGCGATGTGTTTTACAGCTACTGATCTAGCAACTTGGGGATACTTTTGAATGAATCGATGATACCGATCTTTGGCGGGCAGAGATAGATTCTGGATAGTCCTGAGTTGCTCTCTACAATAAGCATTTTGCATTAAAATCCTGAAGAACTTGTTGAATTCTGGTTTATCAATATACAGCTGATCGAGATGTTCTTTTGATAATTTGAGAATACAACAATTCTCTACCACTTGAATATTGACCATCGCGGGAAGTTCATTGAGAAAGCAATACATATCTGTAATCCACCAATCTTTAACAGCAAACATAATGGTAGATTCTTTACCCATCGGATTGAGAAAATACGCCCTTAATATACCAGAATTGACAAAATAGATGTCTTTACAAGGTTCTCCTTGCCTTAACAGAAACTCATTCTTCGTTCTCAATTCTTCTCTTAAAAGACATTGGAAATATTCTTTTGCCTCGTCGCTCAGAATAATATGTTTACCGATATTTGCAAAAATTAAGTCTGTAGTCACATAGATAATTTCATTTAAGCAAAAATATGTATTGAGTTAGATAAATTATGTTATACTGAATAAGCATTTTAATGGAATGATTATTTATCTATTATTTTAGTATGATCGTCAATACATTCAACAATTCGATCATAATTCCATTTATCTATGGCAATGTCTTACTAAACGTATTTATTGTCAAATTAGGTATAACGGTCAATAAAAGCCAATAAGGAAAATATCTAATAAGTATAGAAGAACATTCATTTTTCTCTCATTTCCATTACGTAGTGAAACTTAGCTTCATCAATTTGGATAAAGTCCCATCTCTCGTAAAATTTTTTCGCCCGACGATTTATTTTGAATACCTGGAGTCTTATGTTAAATCCCTTTTGCTTTGCAAGTGTGATTATTTTGTGAAGTATTAATGAACCAATACCTTGAGATTGAAATCCTTCTATTATTAAGATATTGTCAATGAAGACAGTTTCATCTTGTTCTCTCAACTCGTATAACCCAATGTCTATGTTCCCTTTTACTATTATACTTGTTTTGTGATAGTCAAATCGTTCTATGTGGAGCTTTTTTTGAACATCTTCGTCCCATCCCCAAATTTGCTCAACATAGGGCTTTAATGATTTTACCTTGATATTATAAGTTAAATCAAGATCTGAAGGCTTAGCGGGTCTGTATGCAATTTCTTGAGATTCCTGAGACATTTGATATCATATATAAAGTCAGCATGATTTCTCAATAAGTGCGGAATTAATTCCGCACTTATTGAGAAGTCGTTGTGGTAATAGTTTATTTTACTAAATAATATTGTCTCACTACTTAATTCTACTTTACGACTTTTAAACATTGAACCCCATATAGTAAGGTTGAAAACTCATCTATGGAAACTATATCATGTTTAACAAGCATAAATCGGGAGTGATAAAAGGGTTGTAAACTTAACGTGTAAAAGTAGTATTAGTTAGCGTCTTTTCATTTCTTGTCTTTCTCTTGCATTCGTTGATAATCATTCAAAACGATACTAATACTTGCGATCACTAGTTCAGGGTCATCATAATGTACAAAATGGCCCGCGTCGCTACTGTAAAATATCATTCCTTTATCTACGGATTGAATGACATCAGTCCATCGCGCAACCCTGTGCCTCATTTTTGAACGAAAGAGGGCTTCTTCATCGTACATATTTGACCGCATCTCTTTAGGCATGTCGAACCTGCCACCTGTAATAATATGGGTAGGAATATTGGGTAGTTTTTGCGCGTGGATTTCTTTAAATTCTGTCTCTCTAAGTTCAGCTAACACCTCTCCTTCTTCACGTATGGATCTAGGTGCGTTTTTATTTCTATCTGCTCTTTTATCGATAAAACTTGTTATGATACTATCTACTCTTAGATTGTCGAGATTAAGTACTTCATAATAATCACGTATATT
>CAZZEC010000195.1:0-9488 GCA_964652565.1 uncultured Bacteroidia bacterium | reverse complement strand
ATATTAATTCAATGCTTAATGATACCAATTTCCCCTATCAAAAGGAAATGAATTTTTATTCGTCGTAGTAGCAAGGTGAGAAACAATGATTATACATTATAAACGATTTACTCAGAACAAAGTTAAATAAATTAGCATAACAAATATATGGTTGACATATGTAAAATCAATTTTTCCTTCTAATAGTGATCATTGATGATATTTGGTTAATTTAGAGTGATATTAATTATTTCATTTACAGTATTTACTTCCTACTACTTGAAGATTTAACACAAGTCGATTACCATGAATATTGGATTCTTGAAAAGTAGCATTATACATTCATTTCTATGTCTTTTAATCACTGTTATAGGAGTTTCCTCATGCATTCCTAGTAAGGAAAATGAAACCATTACCTATCAAACTGTTCCAGAAGAGGGTTTTTCTGATATTGACAATGTATCCGTTAAACTAGATTCAGGTTTCATTCTAGACCTTTGGGCTCCTGGGTCGCTGTTGGCAAGTCCAGTATCTATAACCTTTGATTCCAAAGGATTTGCCTACATTAGTGAAACTACCAGACGCAAAAGCTCTGATATCGATATTCGCTCCCATTGGGATTGGGCAGAAGAAGATCTTTCACTGGAATCTTTAGAAGAGACCGAAGCCTTTCACAAGAAAAAGCTCGCCATAGAATTGGGCAAGGAAAATACCTGGCAAGAGGATTTTAATCAAGATGGAAGCCATGATTGGCGAGATCTCATGGTACAAAGTGAGAGAATAAGACGTGTATGGGACGGAGATGGTAATGGACGAGCAGACTCATCCAATATTATGGCAGAATCCTTTAATAGTATGCTTACAGGTGTCGCAGCGGGTATTACGCATCACCAGAATCAGGTTTACCTCGCTGTAGCTCCTGACCTTTGGCGAGTTACTGATAAAGACGGAAATGGAAAAGCAGATAACATTGAATCAATTAGCCATGGATATGGTATTCATATTGGATATGCGGGACATGATATGTCAGGACTTACAATAGGTCCTGATGGTAAAATATATTGGTCAATTGGTGATCTTGGTGTTAATACGGTGGATCAGACAGGAAAGAGATGGAAATATCCACACCAAGGAGCTGTGATGAGGGCAAATCCAGATGGAAGTGATTTTGAAGTATTTGCCTATGGATTACGAAACCCACAAGAACTGGCTTTTGATGAATACGGAAATCTGATCAGTGTAGACAATGATGGAGACCATGCAGGAGAACACGAGCGTTTTGTTCATATTATAGAAGGATCTGATACAGGATGGAGAACATATTGGCAGTTTGGTAAGTACAATGAACCTGGAGGAGAGTACAAAGTATGGATGGATGAGAAATTACATGTCCCTTATTTTAAAGGTCAAGCAGCCTATATTTTACCCCCGATTGCATTGGCCTCTGATGGACCAGCGGGTCTGGCCTATAATCCTGGAACAGCACTGGGAGAGAGATGGAAAGGGTATTTCTTTTCCTCCTTTTTTAAAGGATCATCTGCAAGATCTAAAATCAATGCTTTTAAGCTGGCTCCATCTGGTGCTAGTTTCACATTGGAAGACGATAGAGAAATATTGGTAGGACTTAATATGACAGGCATTACCATTGGTCCCGATGGAGCCCTGTATATGGCGGATTGGCTTGATGGGTATGATAAAAAACCTGAGGGAAGGATTTGGAAACTAGACGTGCAAGACGATTCATATGCAGAAAAAAGAAAGGAAGTTCAGCAAATCCTAGCTAAAGGCATGAAAGATCAAAGTGTAGAAAGCCTGTATGAATTCCTCGGGCATGAGGATATGCGCGTCAGAATGGAAGCTCAATTTGAACTGGTACAACAAAATGAAAAAGAATCCCTACTTGATGCAGCAAAGAATCCTGGAGGAATATTGAAAAGACTACATGGACTTTGGGGTATAGGGCAATTAGCGAGAGAAGATCGTTCTTTAGGGGAAGTCTTACTATCATTTTTAAATGATCATAATGGTGAGATTAGGGCGCAGTCCGCAAAATTATTAGGCGATATCCGATATGAACCAGCACTGAAAAAACTTATTTCTCAAACTACAGATACGAGTGCAAGAGCCGTATTCTTTGCAGTAGAAGCACTGGGAAAGATAGGCAAAACTCAAGGATTTGAGGCAATCGTAAATGTATTGGACAGCGTAAAGGACAGTGATATACATTTGAGATATGCAACATTTATAGCACTGGGAAGAATTGGGGATGCACTTGCTTTGGCAAACTTGGCAGAACATCCTTCAAGTGATGTAAGATTAGGAGCAGTAGTCGCACTTCGAAGAATACAATCTCCTGAGGTTGCTATCTTTTTACAAGATAAGGACCCACTTGTGGTCATTGAAGCTGCCAGGGCTATTCACGATGATGAATCTATTCCAGAAGCTCTACCCATACTCGCCCAATCATTAGATGATGTGAAAGTAAATGACGAAGCCTTTGTGAGAAGGGCCATAAATGCTAATCTTCGATTAGGTGGTGCAGAAAGTGCACAGAGGCTTGCAGATTATGCTGCTTCTCAAACTGCTTCACCTAAATTTAGGTCCATTGCCCTGGAATCTCTAGGATTTTGGCCCTCACCATCCCCGCTGGATTGGGTTGAAGGTAGTCATAGGGATCTCAACCCTCATGATGCAAATGAAGCCATCGCTGCTATATCTGATAAACTGGATCTTCTCTTCACACAAAGCCCATCTGAAGTTACAATAGCAACATCTAATATGTGTGGTAAGCTTAACTTTAAGGATGCTGAGAAATACATGTACCGATTGGTGAAGCATCCAAAAGAAGACTTTGAGGTGAGGTCTGCCGCACTGGCTGCCATGGCAGAAATGGATAGCGAGCATACCCTTGAAGCCTTGGAATGGATCATGGAAGGAAATGAACGCAAGCTTCGTCAGGAAGCAATGTCCTATCTGGTCAGAATGAATGTAGATGAAGATAATATGGCAGATTTATTGAGTGGACTTCTCCAAAAAGGATCTACTACTGAAAAACAAAATGCAATTAAAAATATTGGCTCTCTCACGAATGAAAAAGCACATAATATCTTAAAGGAATTGCTGGAAGAATTCATCAACAGAACCCTGGATCCTAACATACAACTAGATGTATATCTGGCGATTGAAAATAGTCAGTTTGACGATTTAAAGAATGAGTTACTGGGATATGAAAGTAATATAAAAGAAGAAGATCCTCTAGCTATATATCAAACAGCCTTAGAAGGTGGTGATGCCAAAGAAGGAAGAACGATCTTCTACAGACATCAAGCGGCACAATGTGTTAAATGCCATCAAATTGATGGTCGTGGGGGTCAAGTGGGGCCCGATCTCACAGGTATAGCCAATACCTTGGATAGAAGTCAAATCCTGCAATCCCTGATCGCCCCTAGCGAAAGAATAGCACCTGGCTATGGGATAGTATCTGTAAATTTAAAGAATGGACAGACAGTTTCAGGGAATATGATGGGAGAAACTGATCAGGAAATATCTTTAAAAAATGCTGAGGGAGAAATTATTACGTTGCCAATTTCTGATATTAAAGAACGAAAAGAAGCTCCTTCCTCTATGCCAGCTATGAATCTGATCCTCAACAAAAAAGAGATAAGAGATCTGGTTGCATATCTCTCGGGGCTCAAAGAGAATGAAGGAGAACTTTCAATGAAAAATTAACCCCTGTTGTAATTGTATGTTGAATGCCTTTACTTGATGTGCAATCAACAATGTAATAATGAAAAATATTCATGAATTACTCTCCATTCTCAAGCTAGAACCGATAGAAGAGAATATTTTCCGTGGAATAAATCATAGCTATGGATCCAAGCGAGTATATGGAGGGCAAGTATTAGGACAAGCTTTATATGCTGCAAATACAACCGTTCCGGAAGAACGAGTGTTGCATTCACTTCATGCTTACTTCATCTTACCAGGAGATGTCTCCCAACCCATCATATACAATGTAGACCGAGTAAGAGATGGAGGTAGCTTTACTACCCGTAGAGTGAAAGCCATACAAAAAGGTCTGGATATCTTTATCCTGGCAGCCTCTTACCAAATACGCCAAGAGGGATTTGAACATCAAATTGATATGCCAAATGTTCCAGATCCTGATTCACTGCTAAGCGATCAACAAATTATCGAAAAATACAAAGACAAGCTTCCGGCAATTTTTCAAAATTTTCTGGAACCCCGCCCCATTGAATTTAGGCCCATAGAAAAACCGGATTTTCTCATGCCAGGTGTAAAAAGTCAGCCCATGAGACATGTGTGGTTTAAAGCCAATGGAGAAATGCCATCAGATATAGCCTCACACCAACAAGTACTGGCATATGCATCTGATTACAACCTGTTAACGACAGCTCTTAGACCTCACCCTGTAACCATAGATCAGATACAAATAGCCAGTCTGGACCATGCCATGTGGTTTCATCAGGACTTTAGAATAGATGATTGGTTGCTGTATGCATTAGATAGTCCCAGTGCATCCAATGCCAGAGGGTTTACACGTGGCAATATATTTAACCAGGAAGGAAAACTTATTGCATCCGTTACTCAGGAAGGACTCATTCGTGTAAGGAAATAGCAAGGGATTTTCATATATTTAATCAAAAACATCAAATGAATAACTATTTACTACTCGTAGGCATAATGCTCATAGCAGCATTCAGCTGTCAATCGCCTCAAAGTGAAGAATATGAAGAGCAATTACCTCAAGCACCTATACAGTGGGTTACTTATACAGGTAGTGCTGGACCTGGAAATGGTAAACATATCGTGTTGGTAAGCGGAGATGAAGAATATAGATCAGAAGAAGCACTCCCACAATTGGGAAAAATATTGGCTACCCAACATGGATTTACCTGTACCGTACTCTTTGCACAGGATCCTGAAAATCCGGGTATTATCGATCCAAATTATTTACACAATATACCAGGGCTTAAACATCTGGAGGCGGCAGATCTGATGTACCTATTTACCCGCTTCAGAGCACTGCCCGATAGCCAGATGCAACATATAGAAAACTTTTTGATGAAGGGAAAACCAGTAATTGGAATACGCACAGCAACTCACGCTTTTAGATTTCAGGATACTACACATAACTGGAGGCATTACGGTAATTACTATGCAGGAGGAATGGAAGAATGGGAAGGTGGATTTGGTCGTGCTGTGCTGGGTGAGAGATGGGTATATCATCATGGCCACCATAAACATCAAAGTACGCGCGGCATGATTGCTCCTGAAGCTATGGATCACCCAATTACTAATGGGATTGAAGATGGTGCCATCTGGGGGTCTACAGACGTTTACGGCGTTAGACTACCCCTCCCGGGCGATTCGAAACCAGTTATTCTTGGACAAGTAGTTGACAGCGAAGGAGAATATGACGAAAATGATCTTCACTATGGCCTTCGCCCTACAGATAAAAAGGTGGCTACTGTAAATCCACAAAGAGAAGATGCAGGAAATCCCAATGATCCTATGATGCCTATCGCATGGATTAAATCCTATCAGTTGCCCGATGGGTCTTCTGGTAATGCATTTACTTCTACCATCGGTTCCTCCGCAGATCTGTTAGATGAAGAAGTCAGAAGGCTTTTTATCAATGCTACCTACTATCTCTTAGACATGGATGTACCAGAAAAAGCTCAAGTTGAAATTGTTGGTGCATACAACCCTTCCCCATATGCTTTCCACGACGATGAACATTGGGACGAACTGGCATTAAAGGTAGAGGATCATTTGATGAATTGAGATTCTGTAGAGTCAATAGGTGCGGAGTTAACTCCGCACCTATTGAAATGAAATAACATACAATCCTTTTTCCCTGACCCAAGAAACCATGCCTCACCAACGTTACTGTCTTGCGCTCGACCTCAAAGACGATCCAGAACTCATCCAACGATATAAAGATTGGCATACAGCAGATAATATTTGGCCCGAAATAACTGATAGCATTCGTGAGTCTGGGATTGTCGATATGGAAATATACTTAACCGGAAACCGTCTATTCATGATTATGGAAGTAGAAGAAGGGTTCAGTTTTGAACAAAAGGAGAAAATGGATCGAGACAATCCCAAAGTTCAGGAATGGGAGGAACTTATGTGGACCTTTCAACAGGCTCTTCCATGGGCTAAGGAAGGAGAAAAGTGGATCTTAATGGAGCGGATATTTGACTTATAAGTATTACTCAGTAAGAAATTCGGTTTTGTGAGTATGGATCTGTAAATTATTATACTAACATTTTATCCTTCCCCAATGAAAATTTCAACCTATTGGATCATTATTTTATCCGTATTTGCCTGTAATAATCCCATTTCTAATCAATCTTTACCTGAAGTAGAAAATCAGCATGTCGCCGACTACATCAAATCTTTCCAGGGTCGCGGCGATCAGGCAGACAACACCTTACCTACTCCAGCCCAAGACGCACTGGCACATTTTCAATATCCAAACGATCTACAATTAGACTTGGTAGCTTCTGAACCGCTTATCGTTCAGCCGCTATCTATCAAATTTGATCACCGCGGTCGACTCTGGGTTGTCCAGTATAGTCAATACCCTTTTCCCAAGGGCCTAAAAGTAGTGGATTATGATTACCATCTTCGGGCACAATTTGATAAAATGCCGCTACCTCCGCCAGAAGGCGTACAAGGCGCAGATAAAATCACTGTATTGGAAGATACAAATGGAGATGGTCAATACGACAAGGCTACAGATGCCATCGAAGGACTTAACATTGCAACAAGTCTTACCTGGGGACGAGGAAGAATTTGGGTATTGAATCCGCCGTTTCTTTTGGCATATCCTGACCCAGATGGCGATGGATTTCCCGACGGAAAGCCCGTGGTACACCTTACCGGTTTTGGGCTGGAAGACACGCATGCAGTAGCTAACAGTCTGCGTTGGGGACCCGATGGTTGGTTGTATGGTGCCCAGGGAAGTACAACTACGGCAACGATTAGCTCTTCCGTTACAAAAGACGTACACTTCAAAGGACAGGCGATTTGGAGATATCATCCTGAAACGGAAGTTTTCGAAATATTTGCCGAAGGAGGCGGCAACACATTTTTTGTGGAAATTGATGAAAAGGGAAGAATTTATTCGGGACATAATGGCGCTGAAGCCAGAGGCCAGCATTATAAACAAGGGGCATACTATGTCAAAAATTGGGGTAAGCATGGAGCCTTGACAAATCCCTATGCATTCGGGTACTTCCCGCATATGAAGCTCGAGGGAGATAGGCTGCGATTTACACATGGTTTTATCAAGTATGAAGGCAATCAACTTCCCAAAAGATATACTCATGCTTTAATAGGTATCAATCCTCTCTTAAACTTTCTCCAAGTAAGTAGCTTTCAACAGCATGGCTCAACCTTTAGCAATGTGGATACTGAGAAAATACTTACGACAAAAGATCACTGGTTTCGACCTGTTGACCTACAAACAGGTCCAGATGGAGGAATATATATCGCTGATTGGTATGATAGTAGATTATCACATATCGACCCCAGGGATACCTGGCACAAAATCAGTGGAAGGATATATCGGTTAGCCGGTAAAGGAATTACACCTCCTTCTTCATTTGACCTATCTACTTACAGCACGGATCAACTCATTCAACTGCTTTCCCATCCCAATAAATGGTACCGACAACAAGCGCTAAGACTGATGGGCGATCAAAGGGATTCAACGGCTATACCAAAGCTCACAATACTCCTAAAAGAGTCCAATCCCCAAACTGTGCTGGAAGCCTTATGGGCCATACATCTTGTCGGAGGATTTGATGATCAATTGGCTATGGAAATGCTTCAACACGAAGATCCTCACGTTCGTAAATGGTCTGTACGACTGTTAGGGGATCAAAAGGAGGTTTCTCAACCCCTCGCAAATTATTTGGCAGAAATGGCCTTATTTGAGCCACATCCAGAAGTTCGTAGTCAACTTGCTGCTTCAGCCAAACGCTTACCGGGAAAAGATGCGCTACCAATCATCCAATCACTTGTTACACACTCAGAAGACATAGATGACCCACATATACCCCTCCAGATTTGGTGGGCACTCGAAGACAAAGCAGAATCTGATACAGCGGAAATAGTGGCGTGGTTATCTCAACCCAAAGTATGGGAATACCCCATTGTCCAACAAACGCTACTCACTAGACTTATGCAGCGGTTTACGATGGAAGGAGGAATGGAGAATTGGAACACTTGCACACGCTTACTTACTTTATCCCCTACCCCGACATCCTCATCACAATTATTAGAGGGGTTTTGGGAGGGGTTTAGAGGAAAAAGTATTCAAGTCTTACCAAAAGATTTAATTGCAGCCATAGAAACGCAACAAGTACATCAAAAAGATCAACCTTTTATCTTGGGCATCAAGCAGGGTGATAAAAAAGCCATTTCATCTGCCATTTCCTTACTCAATGATCCTGAGACTTCTCTAAGAAGCAAATTAACTACGATTCAGGTTCTCGAAGAAACAGCACCTCCTGAATCACTACCCACTTTATTAAATCTCGTATCATCCAATCAGGAATCTCCCGCTACACGGCAAGCAGCGCTTAAAGCTTTAAAAAATTATCAATCGGATTCCATAGGAGAAATCATTGTAAATAGATATCCAGATCAGTTAAGAGCTGACCCAGAGATCCGTTTGGCTGCTTTGGATCTTCTTGTTTCCAGTCCTGAATGGGCATTGCAGTTATTACATGCCATAACTGTAAGCAAACGAATTGATCCACAGGACATTCCTTACCCCTTGGCACAGCAAATGTTACTGCTGGATGATATTTCCATTCAACGTGCTGTGTTGCACATATTACCTGAGCTAAAACCCAAAGCACCCAAACAAAAGAATGCTGAAATAGCCAGAATCAAACGAATCCTGCAGAAAAAACCAGGGAATCCATCTTCGGGTAAAAAGTTGTATGCTACAACTTGTGGTAGTTGTCATAAATTATATGGAGAAGGGGGTAATATAGGGCCTGATCTCACAGGTTATGACAGGCAAAATCTTGACTATCTGTTATTAAATATTATTGATCCAAATGCTGAAATAAGAGAAGGATATGTAAATTACCTGGTAAGGATGAAAAGTGGCAAAACATTGATGGGGGTGATTACACATAGGGATGGGCCTTTTATTACATTTAAAGATTATGGGGGTCGGCAAACTGTCACACGCAGACAAAATCTTTCTTTGCTAGAGGCTCAACCTATTTCGATTATGCCTGAAGGGCTCTTAACCAATCTAAATGAACAAGAAATCAGGGATTTATTCGCATATTTTAGGCATTGAAAATTAATTAAAACACGTGGCAGCTTGAGCAATTAAGTTATTAGACAATATAATTTAATACTTTTGGATAGAAATTTGGGTATACTCGACCGGATAGAACAGATGGTTCAATATCCGGTCCTATTCCTGGTTTAACTCCTTCGGAGTTTCT
>CAZZEC010000194.1:0-9510 GCA_964652565.1 uncultured Bacteroidia bacterium | reverse complement strand
CGTTGGCAAATGGCGTGAACTTTAGTCACAAACTCCGCCATAGCTAATAACTGTGGCATAGGGCCAAATGGCTTTCCCATATAGTCCATATCAAGTCCTGCAATGATGACACGACTCCCCTGATTTGCGAGTCTGTTGGCAACATCAATTAAGCCCATATCGAAGAATTGCGCTTCGTCAATCCCGATCACAGTTGCCCTGTTGACCAATAATAAAATCTGCTCTGCGGACGAAACAGGCATAGAGGAAAGGGTGTTCTGATTATGAGAAACAATATCTGATTCATCATATCTCTTATCAACAGCAGGTTTAAATATTTGAACAGGTTGATTAGCAATTTGCGCTCTTCTCATTCTTCGGATCAGCTCTTCGGTCTTTCCCGAAAACATACTTCCACAAATCACTTCAATCCAACCCGCTTTAGGATCTACGGTATGAAATTCAACAAACATTTCACAAAAATAAAAGTGTGACAATGATGCCACACTTTTTGATATTAATAATTTGTCAGAAACAATCCTATCAACCTTCGATATTCTCTTGTTTGAGAAAGATAAATACGAGTAAACTCAACCCCAAAATACATCCAGCTAGTAATACCCCTATGATTATTAATTCTGTAGCCATATCTTTTTCCTGTAAAACTCCTTTTGACATATCTTTGTTTAGCAAGGCGACGCTGTGATAATTTTCCGAAGACTAATTGGGTACTTGACAAGGGCGAACGCACCAAATTTTATGAATAATTCATTATCGATTGGTTACAGTTAAAGTCTTTATACATTGGATAAATGTAAGTTTCTGATTAGTAGCTATTAATGATTTTAGTGAATTTGCCCCGGGTACTTGACTTTCCAAGCACTCTTTGTTGAATTCATTTTTGTAATTTTGGGGTTATGCAAAATATTGTGGCAATCATCGGTAGACCCAATGTGGGTAAATCAACACTTTTCAATCGTCTCATAGAAGAGAAAAAGGCCATTGTAGATAATGTAAGTGGAGTGACAAGAGATAGAAATTACGGACATGTAGAATGGAGTGGAAGAGAATTCACAGTTATTGATACAGGAGGCTATGTTCCGGATTCAGAGGACGTGTTTGAGGTTGCGATTCGAGAGCAGGTACATATTGCGATAGAAGAGGCAGATGTACTCATTTTTATGGTTGATGTTACTTCAGGACCTACCCCGCTGGATATTGCCTTTGCACACATTGTACGGCAAAGTCCTAAAAAAATCATTTTGGTAGCTAATAAGGTCGACAATTTTGATCGAATTCATGAAATTTATGCCTTTTATGAATTGGGATTGGGAGACATAATGGGTATATCAGCCATGAGTGGGAGTGGTACGGGAGAATTACTTGACCAGGTTATCACGCTTCTCCCAGAAGAGTCTGTAATAGAAGAGGAACCCGATATTCCTAAATTTGCCATTGTAGGAAAACCCAATGTGGGTAAATCCAGTCTGGTCAATGCCTTATTAGGACAAGATGTGAATATCGTAACGCCTATTGCAGGAACAACCCGAGATAGTATTGATACCCGATTCAAGGCATTTGATCAGGATATACTGCTCATTGACACTGCTGGATTGAGGAAGAAAGCTAAGGTGAAAGAAAATATTGAGTTCTACTCAACCTTGCGGACGATCAAGTCCATCGAAGCTTGTCATGTAGCTTTATTACTCATCGACGCGGAGCAAGGACTGGATCAGCAAGACCTCAATGTGCTCTCGCTGGTGTTAAAAAACAAAAAGGGATTGGTAGTTCTCGTAAATAAATGGGACTTGATTGAAAAAGAAACAAATACCGCCCGAGATATGGAGAAGCTCCTGAAAGATAAAATGGCTCCATTTACAGATGTACCCATTATTTTTACCTCTGCTCACAAAAAAGTCCGATTACTCAAAGCCCTGGAAAAGGCCCAGGAGGTATATGAAAACCGTTCTCGCAAAATTCCTACTCACAAACTCAACGAGATCATGCTTGCAGCCGTAGAACGCCATCATCCTCCTGCTGTTCGAGGGCATATAATTCGCATTAAATATGTCACCCAAATTCCGGCAAGCATCCCCACCTTTTTATTCTTTACCAATCAGCCTAAACTCATTCCAGAATCCTATCGTAGATATCTTGAAAATCAACTCCGCAAACACTTTAACTTTACCGGAGTGCCGCTGAATATATTTTTTAGGAAGAAGTGATAGACGAGACAGTGAAGAGTCTCTTTTGCTGCTTGTCATTATTAGATAGTCAAATATCTTGAACGGAATCTATCCTTTGCGATAAATATCGTATCTTATATAAATTAATTATTTCATTATGGAACATTCGATGATTGAGAGATACATTGAGCTGATAGAACCCTTCCCATTTTCAAGTTAAACTAGAATTAGTATCGAGGATCATTGAACAACTTAAAGTACATTCTCACGCGTCAGACATAAGTAAGGCTAAATTGTTAGAAGAATTGTCTGTATTCCGGGAAGATGTAGATGATTCTATAGTTGAAAATATGCTTAATCGTCGTACAATTAGTGATAGAAAATTGGACTAAATCGGAATTCAATATCCACATAAATAAATAATCCATATCCCTTCATAAAGAAGTAGTTCCTTATTAAATACAAATATTCATGAAATCCAATCACATCTCACGAAGATCATTCTTAGAGAAGAGTTCTTGCATAATTGCCTCACCCTTATTCCTCAGGTATGGATTCTTCTCTGAGGCAAGCCCAGCAGAAAGAACATGGGGTATTATTCTCAATACCGTTAGAAATGAAATGAAAGCGGATTACAAAGCCACCTTGAAATCCCTGGCTGATATGGGATATACGTATCTGGAAGGAGGATATTATGGGGATAGTGCTACTGCGTATGCCTCTTATATTCAATCACTGGGACTTAAGTCTGTAATAGGAGGGAGTAGCATGGGCAATCTTCTGGAATCCTTAGATGAGTATCTCCGCAATGCTGAGACTCTGCAGCAGTCTTACATCACCTGCTACTGGCCGTGGCTGAGTTCTGCCAACGACCTCACCTATGATGAGTGTATGGAAGCCGCAGAACGATTGAATGATATAGGTAAACAGATCAAAAAAGCTGGATATACCTTTACCTGGCATAATCACGATAAGGAGTTTGTCAATATAGGAGACCAAACTGCCTTTGACCTCATCATGGAAAACACAGACGAGCAATGGGTCAAAGTTCAGCTCGATCTATATTGGGTGTATAAAGGGAATCACAACCCCATCGATCTGTTCAGGAAATACCCAGGGAGATTTGATTTAGTACATGTCAAAGACATGGACGATACTGAAGATCGCGCAATTAGCTGTGTGGGAGAAGGTATTATCGACTTTCAGGCTATATTTGATCAGGCGGAATTAGCGGGAATACAATATGCGACCGTCGAACATGAAAAATCCATACAAGGTATCCGATGTGCTCAAGTGAGTATTGAGCATTTGGAAGGGATTAAATGGTAACTTTTTGAATCCATTTATGAACTCACCCCAAAACGAAGCCAAATTTAGTTCGTATCCCAGATAGAGATTGCATAACACGTAGGAAATATATAATTTTACACGTAAAAACAATGGATAAGAAACTTACACTTAGCCTAAACGAACAGGTCATTGAAAGGGCTAAAATCTATGCGAAGCTGCATCAAACAAGTTTATCCAAATTAATTGAATCTTATCTTAGCTCCCTTGTCGAGGATAAAACTAACAATGAAGAGATTACTCCTTTGGTGGAAAGCCTCAGCGGAGTAATTAACTTGCCTGAAGATTTTGATCTTCGTGAGGAATATACCCGTCATCTCATTGAAAAGTATAAATGAGAACGCTATTCATAGACACGAATATTGTCATTGATCTGTTAGCTAAGCGAGAACCTTTTTATCCTGAAGCTGCCAAGTTATTTTCATGGGTAGATCGAGGAAAAGCAAGAGCATTTGTTTCATCTCTGACTTTTGCAAATACTAATTACATATTATCGAAACTCAAGGGTTCCAGAGATGCCAGATCCATTTTGTCAAAGTTCAAGGTGCTTGTAACTGTATTAAGTCTGGATGATAAAATCGTGGATCTAGCCCTAAACGATCTTTCATTTAACGACTTTGAAGATGGATTACAATATTATACAGCATTATCAAATGGCCTGGATATCATTATAACCAGAAATTTGAAAGATTTCAAACACGCCAAAATACCCGTTATGACGCCTAATGGTTTTGTGTCTATGTAAAATCGAGTACTTTCATATTATTCACTCCTCCCAAGCCATTTTCGCCAAATAAATCGCCGTTTTTTCTTCGTGGCTGGAATAGTAGGAAAACCATAGGGTATCATTGTACCATACCATGCCTGGATAGCTGTTGTCTCCTCCACTGGGGAATGTCAATAACGCTTGAATGTATCCTGAAGTATCGACCTCAAATAACGCTGTTTGATAACCCTCTTCTGGGTACACCCTGGTTCCCATGATCATGCTTTGATCAGGCAAGAGAATAAAGTTGGGACCTCCAAGTCGAAAACCCAACGAGTTCCAATGCCACTCTGTATAGGGTGATGTACTATAACCAATATACCCTTCCTGATCATCTCTTTCTCTCCGGATAATCATATACATTCCCCCATTATTGTCGAATCGGATGGTGGCTTCATTGGGCAGGCCTTCCAGGTTAAGTTGTGTGACCGCTTCATAATTAATTCCATTTGATGTTTTAATCAGCCAGGCAATAGATTGATCACTTCCAGGTTCCACCTGATAGTTAATTCCATACCCGGTATCACGATACCATGTTATCCTCCAGATCCAGTTCCAATCCGATGCTAGCGTCGAATCCACACGTACGGGACTAGGTTGGCTAAAATTCTTTCCATCGGCAGAGAATGACACATGAGGCATCCTTCGCTGCATATCACGTCCATCATAATCCGATGCGCCCATGATCACCATCAGCTCTCCTTTGGGAGTAATAGACATTTTAGGGTCTCTCAAATCCCAATCAGCCTTCTCCAGTAACGCTACGGATGTCCAGGTTTCCCCATCGCTCGACCTAATAATTCGGGTTGTACCGTCTCCTGTATTGTCTTTTTGGGGTACATGACCCGTTCCTTCTCTGTGGGAAATATACCAATGATTGTTGAAGCGAATGAGGTCTGTAAATGCATTATGTAGAGCAGCATCCCATACTCGTGTAATAGTTGTCTTGTCTTGTAAAGGGACATCTGAAGCTTCCTTTGGGGGCTGACAGGCACTACATCCAAATAACAAGTACAGTAGATAAAAAAGGTTCCTGGCAAAAAACGTTAGGATATATTTCATAAATATGCGATTGTTGATTTTCCATTTATATTGGGATCATATTCAACCCTTCATTTCAATGGAATATAATGACAAATCCTATGAT
The DNA here is from genome assembly GCA_964652565.1 of uncultured Bacteroidia bacterium. Lineage (GTDB taxonomy): Bacteria > Bacteroidota > Bacteroidia > J057 > J057 > JBCCTX01. Next base: position 4,085 of record CAZZEC010000194.1, on the reverse strand, counting down.
TTCCCTTTATAAGTTATCGAATTTCATTTCGTACATCACCTCAATCGTACTATCTCTCACTGTGATATACTCCTCTTCTCTCCATGCTCAAATTTTTACCCACTTCCCTATAACCCAATCCAGTAGTATAATTGTAGACAATGATGACCACAGAGACGTATATACAGAAGAATACCTCATGGCCCTTTCTGACCTGGGTGAGATCAATCTGGTAGGGATGATTACTACCTACGCACCCAATAAAAAAGAATATGATCTCTTTGTAAAAGGGAGAGAGAAGCTGCGATTACTAGCAGAAGAGAGTGGTATGTCAAATATTCCTCAGGTATTAGCTGGCACCCACCTGAGATTAGAAGAGCCTCCCTCTCGTATAATTAAAGATACACCTATCATGGACCTTCCAGCAAGTAAATTTATTGTCGAAAAAGCGCATCGTGCGCATCCTGACCGTCCTTTAGTCATCGTAACAGGAGGACAGCTTACAGTAATTGCTAATGCTTACCTCATGGATAGTACCATTGCCGATCGCATGATCATTTCAGGTGTATTTGGTGTCTCTAAGCAGGACTATAACGCGGGATTAGACAGTTGGGCATGGAAAATTGTATTATCCAAATTTCGGGTATTTGCCGTTCCCATAGGTCCGTCTAGCAACAGAGGGACGGTGTATATGAAACCTCCGAAAGTTCCCAAACAACAAATCCACTCTCAACTGCCCCTCAACATCCCTTTCTTCCAATGGATGTATGAAAAACACCATCCCAGCAATGCCCTTCCCGACGGACACGACTATGATGGTCAGGCAGCAATCCCTTTAACTCAACCCCAATATATCACTCAGGCGCAAAGATGGAAGGTAACAGGCTTAGACCAAAATGGACAGTTAATCCTGATTCATGATCCTAAAGGCCCTATTATTGAAGCACTTGATGCAGATCAATCCATAGCTACTCGCGAGTTTTGGAGAGTCATGGATGCATTAGCGCTATCTCTGAAATAGGCAAACATTTCCCATAATATACATATTTTTTATGCTGTTCATAGGTTGTGGTAAATCATATGGATGACCCAAACATCATTTCGCTGACATAACCATTGTTGCCTATTTCCGTCCTTCAGAAGAACTTACACTCAAAATTGATTCATATGTTACGTCAACGAATTGCATTTTTTTGCACACTATGTCTTGCATTGGTATCTGTAGCTTGTGCACAGAAAAAGAATAAGGAAGTAGTCAGTCTCACCGATTTTCCAGAAGTTATATACAATGAGGCAAACTATAATGCGCTTTCTGATCAGGAAAAGTACGTTATTTTAGATAAGGGAACTGAGTATGCCTTTACGGGAGCGTACTTCAACCTGAAAGAAGATGGGACCTACATTTGTAAGCAGTGCAATCTGCCATTATTCAGTTCAGAAGATAAGTTTACCTCAAGAACAGGATGGCCCAGCTTCGACGATATGATTGAAGATAATGTAAAAGAATTGCCTGATGCTGACGGTAGACGGATTGAGATTGTATGCGCAAATTGCGATGGTCATCTAGGGCATGTGTTTAAAGGAGAAGGCTTTACACCTAAAATGACCCGTCATTGTGTCAATTCTGCCAGTATCACTTTTGTAAAAGAAGATTACAAATCTTCTAACGCTCAGAAATAAAGGCACTCTATAGCATTCAACTTCTGCTAACAAAAGTACCATCTTTATTGACTGGGGTAAACTTAAGTTCTTACCCCTGGTCAAAAACTAATCATTTTGTCTTTTCTCACGTTAAAGCAAATAGATTCAACACGCACATTGGGAGTTTAACAGAATATATGATAAACAACAATACACTGATTGAAACATTTAATAGACTAGGTAGTAACAGAATTCCTTTTTTATTCATCCTTGATTTTGACCTTAAGCGTCCCCTCATTTTTCCGATACACTCACTTCAAGACAGTACTGACATATATTATCAAATCGGGAATATCCGTAATTTTGAGCTTCCACATCAGTCTTATCCTTATCCCACCCATTTAATAAAATATCCGGTTTCATACGATCAGTATCTCATCGCATTCCGACATGTACAACAGGCTATACTTCGTGGTGATAGTTTTCTTGTAAACCTGACACAACCCACTCTCATAGAGACCCATTTAGATTTACTAGACATCTTTCATGCAAGCCATGCCAAATACAAACTATACTACAAGGATCAATTTGTACTGTTTTCTCCCGAAACTTTTGTTGAGATCAAACAAGGCATGATGTATGCGTATCCGATGAAAGGTACGATTGATGCAAATATACCGATGGCATCTGAACGCATTTTATCTGATAAGAAGGAAATGGCAGAACACGTAACAATCGTGGACCTGATTCGAAATGACATGAGTATGCATGCTCGTAAAGTATCTGTAGACAAATTTAGGTATATTGATAACATTCATACTGATAAGGGTACATTGTTGCAGGTAAGTTCACAGATCAGTGGTGAACTCCCACAAAATTATCATCAGTTGCTGGGAGATATCATTATCAATATGCTTCCAGCAGGTTCTATTTCAGGTGCTCCTAAGCCCAAAACCCTTGATATTATTCGCCAGGCAGAAGGTTACCATCGCGGATATTACACGGGCGTATTTGGTATATTCGATGGAGAGAGCTTATTCAGCGCTGTGATGATTCGATTCATAGAAAATCAGATGGGACAATTGATATACAAAAGTGGAGGTGGAATAACTGCCATGAGTGATCCAGAAAAAGAATACCAAGAACTTATTCAGAAAGTCTATGTCCCTATTGTTCGAAAGCATAAAGGTCGCTCAACGAAGGATTATCAATCCCACCTATCACGAAGCTAGAATGCAACGTTCCAGATTATCATTATTTGGTATAGACACTCCTATTACCCTCTCTTCAGAGATTACTATCCCCCCGACACTCGGCCTGGGTGTGTACAAATGCAGAATTACTTATAATTCGCGCATTCATTCTATAAAATTTATACTCTATAATCCCCATAAGATTCAATCCTTAAAATTGGTATATGACGATGAGGTGAATTATTCCCATAAATACGAGGATAGAGATGTCTTACATGAACTTCTTAAACAGAAAAGCCCATGCGATGATGTGCTCATTGTTAAGCAGGGATGGATAACCGATACTTCTTATAGTAATGTTGTATTTTGGGATGGAGAAAAATGGATAACTCCTCACACCTATTTGTTAGCAGGTACGCAAAGAGCCAATCTATTAGAGAATAACAAGATTCATGCAAGGGAAATTACCCCTAAAGATTTACCATTGTTCTCACACGCAAAATTGATCAATGCGATGCTGGATGTTAACATAACTACTCCTATTCCTATCAAAGCCATTTTGTAAAGTACTACACATTTAGTAATCTAGTAGAACAAACGCACTAAAATCATCAATACTTAGACATCAGAAACATACAAAGATTCTATATACAAATCTTTTAATCATAACCGATTAATAATAACTTACTTACAAAATGTAGTGGGTTAGATCTGGTAATCTGGCAAACGCAGATGACAATGTGGGATTTCTCGCTCAATGCCCCTAAAGAACAATGGATATACAACAGGAAACTTCTTTGGCCATTCACCTACGCACCCTGATTTCACGCCAAAAAAAGTGGGATGAGACCCAGCCTCCCAAAATGGAAGCATTATCTCAGTATTCTCAAGAATTGTCTCACTATACACCTTCTCCAACCACTCAAGATCTCCAGACTTTTTGGGTAGATGATACGCCTAACCCTAACAAGTATCGCAATGTATTGGAAGTATTGGCTCGATCGCAAGGCTACACAGGCTGGCAAGAATTTCTGGATACTCACCAGATGCCTTTATACGGGGAGGAAAACTTAGGACTCGGTAATACTTCATTTAGTCAAGCGGAAATACCGTGGTATAGGAAATATATGTGGGTTTTACTGGTCGCTAATCTAGTAATACTTACTGTCGTAGTCTTACTCATTCTTTTTACATAACTGATAAAAACTGTCATTCTCCCAGGGCAAACGCACTAAAATCATTAACAGCTGCTAGTCAGTAGCTTAAGTTGAT
>CAZZEC010000193.1:0-9618 GCA_964652565.1 uncultured Bacteroidia bacterium | reverse complement strand
GATTTTATCGATGCCATTATGACGCACATCATTGAAAACGATTACTATTTTGTGGATCAGGATGGAAAACCTACGCTTTGGGGGCGTTGGAATCCTGAATATGTCAATATGTTTCCCAGACATGTCTACGACCGCAAACTCAATAGTACCCATTTGATTGCAGGTTTACAGTTGGGATATGCACTGACGGGAAAAGAGATATATAAGCAAGAAGCCTTTCGAATAATGGAAGAATATGGATACTACGAAAATATGATGTTGGATATGTATGACATGCGAGCAGATACCGTAGTACACCTGAAAATAGAAATGGGTGATAGCTGGAACCATTCCGATGATGAGATGGCCTTTCTTACATACTGGTGTCTCTATCACTACGCCTTCAATGACACGTTGAAACAAGATTATGCCTGGATGATTCGTAATCATTGGGAGATCGAACAGCCTGAACGCAACGCATTATGGAATTTGATCACTTATGGTACTATTGGAGAAATGAATCTGGATGATGTAATGTGGTTTCTCAGAGAACACAACCTCGACCAGATGAGCTATGCAGTGAAAAATTCTCATAGGAAAGACCTGGAACTACTTCCTCCCAATTTCAGAAATCAATCGACTGAAGTCCTCTTGACACCTGGAGAACGAAGAACACATAGACATAATGCCAATCCTTTTCGCCTAGATGGAGGAGGGGATGGTACCTCCAAACTTGCTGGAGATGAATACCTCCTACCCTACTGGATGGCTAGGTGTTTGAAGGTGATACGATAATAAGGAGTTAATCTGTAATTCCCATTTTGGGACGAAAAGAGTAATACCTCTATAGCAAAGTATCAACCTGTAAGAAAACAAGTAGTAAATGACATCTAAAAACTTAAGCAGGGCAAACGCACCTAATTTCATAAATAATTCATTGTTAGTTAGTTAATTTTAAAATATTTATATATTGAATCAATATAAGCTACTGATTAGCAGTTACTAATGATTTTTAGTGCGTTTGCCCTGAAACTTAAGGAAGCATCTTATCAATTTCTAACGTAATCTGTAGGGTTTGAAAATCCATTGTACTACCTGGTCGATAAATGGATCGTAAGGTAAAAGAGTCTTCACTTGGTTGCTGATGTACCCTAACCTCATTGCGATTTAAGTCAACAATCCAAACTTCTTTTATGCCTGCCTGGGCATATAATGGGAGCTTAATCTCCGTATCATATCCCAAAGATGTATCAGCAATTTCAATCAACCATAGAATATCGTCTGGTTCCGGCAATCTATCTACGTAAAAATCCTCTCTACTTTTTAATATAGATAAATCTGGCTCAGGCTCTGAGAATGGAGAAAGAAGGATAGGATTTTGTACACTTACTATCACAAAATCACCTAAAAGGCCCATCAATAAGCGATTGATTTTATTGACACATGCGGCATGCCGACTTCCTATAGGACTCATCTCAACAATTTGGCCATTGATCAATTCAACCCGATCATCTTCATGTAGTATATCTGCCTCTATCATTTTATGATAGTCTTCCGCACTAATTTTTCTTAAGCTAATCAACTTTTCCATAACATCTGAACTACATATAACAATTTACATATAGATCGTATAGAAAAAAAGAGGTTAAGGTGTAAACCATTACGCTGTAGAGACAATGCATATACTATCCTATTGGGCGTTGTAGGTTAGTGAAGAACTAAAAGGTGCGCAGTTAAAATGTTTGATTACCTACATGTACTAAAATGAAATAGGGAGGTCAATGATCGACCTCCCTACCTTTTGGATAATAAATATGTATTACCTATCCCACCACACCAGTGTATTTATGTCATCTATTCCTTGGCGTGCAACTGCCTCCTGATAATTATCAGGATTAAGCGTTTGCTGATCCAGAGGATACTGAAACCTTACGGGTATTTGATCATTATTTGAGTTAACAATGGCAGGTTGAATATCGGGAAACCCTGTTCTTCTCCAATTATACCATCCTTCTAATCCATTGAAATATAAGGTAATCCACTTCTGGGTACCTATTTGTTCCAAAGCATTATCAAGATCAAAAGCTACTCCCTCTTGTTCATAATAACTGGGATCAACCTGTATAGAAGTCCCAGCTACTCCAGCGTAGTAGTCAATAGATGATTGTATTCCTTCCAGGTAGAAAGTCTCTGCATCACTATTAATCCAACCTCTAGTAGCAGCCTCTGCCAGAATGAACTGAACTTCAGAGAAAGACATGATCAATCCCTCTGCGGGAACAGCCGTTCCTTGTTGGATATAGTATATTCTACCTAGCTGAGAGACATTTCTATCGATATCACTACTCAGATTATCGTCTTCTTCTCCATTTCTCACACCACGCCATTTCAATGGACCGAGACCTAGCTGAAAAGAGTCTACTGAATTTTCTGTAGGCTGAGCAAAAATCGGCAGTCGTGGATCTTGAATCGCATTCAGTTGATCTGCAAAGGTCTTACTCAACCTTCTATCTAACCAGCTACCTTCACGTGTATTCGCAATGGGATATAAATTAGGTGTTTCTGAAAGATATTCCAGCGTTGCATTATCTGCATTGCTCTCCATGATAGGAAACTGTGAAGGGTTATTGATAATTGCTTGCATTTCAGCGCTAGGATCTACTTGATTAGATCTTCTAGACAGCAATCTTAGCTTAAGCGAATTAGCCAATTTTCTCCATTTCATAAAGTCTCCATCAAAAAGAATGTCCCCATTAATAATTCCTCCATTTTCATTCAACAGTTGATTAGCACGTTCTAAATCGCTCAATAGTCCTTCATATATAGCTTCCTGTGTATCATAAGGCACAAAAATGACCCTATCACTTTTCCCCTGCTGCGCCTGGGAATAAGGGATGTCACCATAACTATCAGTCAAGATCTGATAGATCCAAGACTTCATGACTAAAGCAATTCCCATATAATTACTTTCATCTCTCTGCTGCCCCAATTCTTCCAGGTTATTCACGTCACGTAAAATATTGTACATAGTATTCCAGAGTCCAGAAAACGAACCCCATACATATCTGTCTGTTCCTGGATCCCTAATCTGTGCAGAATACTGTACGACAAGATTACCAGGGCTCCAAGCGTTTCCTACTTGTTCGCTTACAACCGTACGGATAATATTGGGCATTAATAATTGAGGAAGAACTTCCTCGGGTTGATTGGGATTTGTATTGATCTCGTCAAACTCATCCTCACATCCCGCTATTCCTATAAGGAGTATAGATGCTAGTATATATGTTAAAAATGATCGTCTCATGTTGATGTAAATTAATCTTTGATAAAATTTAGAATCCGAATCTTACATTTACGCCATAGCTTCTCGTGGAAGGGACTTGAAGCGTTTCAACACCGGGGAGGATTGTCCCTCCATCTAGTGAGTTTGTCTCGGGATCAATGTGAGGTACATCTGTCCATAGAAGTAAATTCCTACCTACTAATGTGATACTTACATTCTCAAACGGAGTATTACCTAAGATTCTATTGGGAAATACATATCCTAACTGGACTTCTCTCAACTTGGTAAAACTAGCGTCAAACGTTGAGTTTTCTACGTTTGCTCTTCGATAGAAACTCCCTCCGCCCCAGTATCTTTCGGCAGGAATATTCACATCATTGGGAACGAAGTTTCCATCAGAGTCAAGCATTACTCCCTCTCCTACGTAGCCATTTTCACGACCAGGTAGAGACTGCTCCAACTGCCCTGCTTCATTACCGATCACATTGGTCCTGGAGTAGATCTCGCCTCCAACGCGTATGTCAAATAAAAATCCCAATTTGAACCCTTTATAAGTGAAAGTATTGTAAATACCCCCCAACCAGTCGGGATTGTAATTTCCTACCTTAGCTATATCCGTAGTCGTCTGAGCCTCTCCATTTATGTGGATAATTTGACCCTCAAGAGGACCTTCTTCTACACGCTGAAATACTCTTCCATACATATCTCCCATTTGTTCTCCTACTTTGGCCAGTACCTGTACATATCTTCCTGAAATCTGATAAGTTTCAATACCATCAGCTAATTCAAGCACTTCACTGCGATTCAATGACCAGTTGAGGTTAATGTCCCACGTTAAACCTCGGGGGATTTTAATAGGAGTCGCGTTCAAAATAACCTCTAAACCCTGATTTTTAATCTCTCCAGCATTAATAAATCTTCCTGTATATCCCGATACGATATCTAAAGGAATAGCAAGGATCTGATCTTTACTTCGAATATCGTAGTAGGAAACATCTAAGCCCAGGCGATTTTTAAAGAAACGCACATCAGCACCAATCTCGTAAGTATTGATAGATTCGGGTCTAAGGTTTTCGTTATTTATGACTGAGGACTCGGTAGCTGTCTGAAGACTTCCCCAGGCAGTGCCATAATTGTATACATTTCTTAGATTGAATGGATCTGTATCATTACCTACTTCAGCCCATCCAGCTCGGATTTTTGCAAAAGAAACAATTCCATTTGTTGGAAAATCAAATAAATCACTCAACACTGCACTTACATTCACAGAGGGATAAAAATATGAGTTGTTATCTGCAGGAAGTGTACTGGACCAATCGTTACGAGCAGTCAACTGTAGAAATAACGCGTTGTTGTAAGAAAATTCTGCAAATCCATATACACTATTGATTCTCTTCTCAGTATCAAATTGTTCAGTTTGTATAGGAATACGAGAATTACCAAGATTGTAAACTCCAGGAATTGATAATTCATTGGCTCTTGCGCTCACAAAGCTACGTGTCTGATCCAAACGGTTAGCTCCTCCAGATATCTTTACTCCCCATGTTTCGTCAAACACTTTGTTATAAGTGATCAGAAAATCGGAGTTTCGCTCTTCGAAAATAATACGATCTTGTCTATACGCTCCATTGGGGAATGCACGGCTTCCAAACGTTCTGAGATTTTCTCGTTTTTCATTGCTATAATCCATACCAGAACGCAACAATAGTGACAACTCAGGAGTAATCTGATAGTTGATATTGATATTACCAATAAGTCGATCCTTATCTTGAGGGTTCAGATTTTCATACATGGTGTAATAGGGATTGTCATTGAAGCGGAAATTGTAGGTAAAAGGCTGTATTCCTTCCAATCCTTCAAACCAATAATCTTCATGTAAAGGGGTACGTACTTGCCTGCCTTCCCACAACATCGTATATACAACACTTTCATTTCCATAACTGACTACCGGACGCTGATCACTATCCGTCCTGATATAATTCACAACAGTATTTACACGGATCTTATCCGTAATATTCAATCCACCATTTAAGGATACAGTATTTCTTCTTAAATCTGTATTAGGTACAATACCTGTTTGATCATGGTTGGTATAAGAAAGCCTAACGTCTGCATTTTCATTAGCGGCAAATAAAGCAATATTATTTACTAGTGTACGACCCGTTTCATAAAAGTTGCTTACGTTATCAGGAAATGGTTCCCATACAGTCTCTTCGCCATTCTGTGGAGGAAATTCTGTATTGACAGGAACTGATACTAATCTTCCATCTAAAGGAGGTCCCCAGCTCCTTCCTCCATCACCAATATTGTATACACCTCCCCTACCCTGTCCATACTCATTTTGAAAATCTGGTAACTTAAGTGCACTTTCAAAGGTAGTGGTAGAATTTACTGTTACTCCAAACCCCTTCTTACCTTTAGCAGATTTTGTTGTGATCAAAATTACTCCATTGGCAGCACGTGATCCATATAAGGCAGCTGCATTAGGACCTTTCAATACGTTGATAGATTCGATATCATCGGGGTTAATAGCTGCCGCGCCATTTCCATAGTCAATATCCTGTCCACTTTGTTCACTTCCGAAAATCTGGTTGTTGATGGGCATACCGTCTACGATAAATAGGGGTTGGTTATCACCAGCAAGAGATGATTCACCACGAATAGTGATACGAGCGGATGTACCAATTCCAGCACCACCGCTTGTAACATTCACTCCTGCTACTCTACCTGCCAAAGAATTGACAAGGTTTGTCTCCCTTGCTTGGTCCAAGGCATCTCCCTGTACTTCCTGGACTGCATATCCCAACGCTTTTGTCTCACGCTCGATACCTAATGCCGTGATTACTACGTCTCCTAAACTCGTCGTTGATTCTGCTAAATAGATCGCCATGGGTTGATCAACATCAATTGCCACAGTCTTTGTAGTATAGCCAATGTAACTAATAATAAGACTATCCTGACCTTCAGGTACATTTACAGAGAAATATCCATTCTCATCTGCAATAGCACCACTTTGGGTTCCTTGTATAATGATATTAGCTCCTACCAAAGGAAGCTCGTTTGCATCTTTGACTGTACCTTCAACTTGTTGAGCTATAATCCAGGGGGTTGCCATCATGCAACACAAACATATCAGCAAGCGTAAACTCGCATAATGAATGTGATGTTTGACTTTTCTAGTTGTAGAAATATTATGCATCTAAATTAATAAGTTAATGGTTAAACTTTATACTTCTATAACTAATTATAGAATAATATTTGTTTCTATATACTGCAATATTCATTTATAAATAATATATTATTTAAGCATATTTTAATTGAAACTAACTAAGAACTAACACTAAACATTCGTTTAACAAAAAAAGCTATCCGTCAGGATAGCTTTTCATATTGTTGTATCATTAATACTGTTATATAGTTGGAGTTACGATTGTTATGAATAATTATATCATCTTATAGACTAACCAACTTACAATTCTACCATGTTACAATTTTTTCCTATTTAAATGTAAACTTAAAAATCAATAGTAAGCAAACAAATATCAATGTTACTCCATTAGCAACAATGATTGGTTGATCTCCCACTAATAACCCATAGATAAACCACATCAGTACTCCTATAAATAGAATTAATACCATTTGAAAGGATAAATCTGCAGAAGATCGAGAGCGCCAGGTTTTGATCACTTGAGGTACGAAACCCAGGGTAGTTAGCGAAGCAGCAATAAATCCTATACCTTCAGCGATACTCATACATTTAATTTGTTTTGTGAATTAAAAATTTGCTGTAAAGCTATAAGAGATTTTGATAACTTCAATATTTAAGATCACAATTAATAATAATACCAAAAAATGGTAATAAATATTTTATTTATTACAATTCTAATATGGGTATGGATTGTTTCAATATTTGACTATATTCATACTGACTACTGTACATTTATCTACCTCTTATGAAGCTAAGGCTACTCTTGCTCTTTGTATCTTTACATCTGCATGTACTGTCTCAGGAAGGAATTAAAAGAAATATCATATTCATTCTCATCGATGATCAAAGATTTGATTTTTTAAGTTTTCACGATCATCCATGGATTAGTACACCCAATATTGACTACCTTGCAGAGCGAGGAATGTATTTTTCGAGTGCTTATGTTACCACCTCACTGTGTTCTCCTAGCCGAGCATCTATTCTTACCGGACAATATGCACATACGCACCAAGTCATAGATAATGATACAGAAATCCCGAAGAATACCACCACTTTTCCCATTGAACTCCAGAAGGGTGGGTATTACACAGGCTTCATTGGGAAATGGCATATGGGAGGGAGTAACGCTGCTCCTCGACCTGGATTTGACTTTTGGGCTTCTTTTAAGGGCCAGGGCCCATACGAAAATCCGGAAATGAATGTAAATGGCAAGTTGGTCTCTTATACTGGGTACACACCAGATATTCTCACAGATTACGCGATAAATTTTATCCAGGAACATAAAGAAAGTGAGAAACCCTATTGTTTATACCTCTCACATAAATCCATTCACGAGCCTTTCACCCCAGCTCCCAGACACCAGGGATTGTACAAAGATCAAGCTATCCCTCAGCCAGATACCACTGCACGACTAACAGAAACTAATACAGGTAAACCTCTGTGGCTTCAACGCCAACGTGTTAGTTGGCATGGCGCCTTTCGCGACTTTGAGATACAAAATTACAGTTCCTATGATCGATTTTTTCAACTATATAGCGAATGTATGCTGGCTGTAGATGAAAGTATTGGGCGAATTACCCGAACGCTACAGGAATCAGGCCAACTCGAAGAAACGGTCATCATATATTTTAGTGATAATGGCTACATGATGGGTGAGCAAGGACTTATTGATAAAAGGGTGATGTATGAACCATCAATAAAGGTTCCATGCTTTGTACATTGCCCAGAACTCATCCCAAAAGCTGAGATGAATGATCAATTTATCTTAAATATAGACCTTGGACCTACTATATTAGATGTAGCTGGTGTAGGTATTCCTGCCGAAATGCATGGCAAATCATTTCTGCCATTGATTCAAGGGGATACGGCTGAATGGAGAAAAGAATTTTTGTATGAATATTTTGTAGATCCCTTTGCTCCACAAACGCCTACCATTTGGGGTTTACGTACTACAGCTTACAGTTATATGACTTATCATGGAGTGTGGGATACTTGGGAACTGTATGATATGAAAAAAGATCCTGAACAGCATCAAAATTTACTCGGAGATGTAGTATTTGGTAGAGATTACGGCACATTCCAAAGACAAGTTGAGCGGCAAAAACCTAAATTTTTCCCGCTGATCGCCGAATTGGAATCACGACTTAATCAGGCTATAGAAAGTACAGATGGTTCGAGAATCCCAAGGTGGAAACCTTAATATGTCCCCTTAGGCTATTAGACGAACAATTGACACGAATGCTCAAAAATACAGGGGAAAAAAGGGTTCCCGTTTGGAAACAGTGATGTGATGCATCATTCATTTCTATTGATGCAGGAATCGTCCTACTGAGCTTGCTATTTTACTATTTTTGTTTATACATACATAAGCGCCCTTACTTTCAATAACAATCTTGATCTGATATGAGAAATCGATACGCATTTTTTAACACATTTTTCTTAGTAGGGTTGCTACCGCTACACATTTGGGCTCAGGAACCAAATGTGGAAAACAATGGTGTAGATATAGATTCTACGTTGATGGTAACAGAGGCCACTAATTCACCTACTGTCAACACAGAGAGTATTTCCGAAGCCATGGACACAGATCCAGATACCCTACAACTATCAGATCCACCCAAAAAGTCAGCTTCTTCCAATTCTAACAAAATGGAAAATAAAATTCTGTTAATCAGAAAAGGGAAGTTGAGGCAATTTTACATTATGCAACCCGATCAGATCTTTGAAATGCGTGTCGAGAAACCTGAATATGTCAGTATCACCATAGATCCCAACGGCAATCAAGTAATTACTATCCCTGAGGATATAGAAAGTACGGTGTATTATACAGGGCTTTCCATATCTGATACAGCAGCTAATGAAGATGATCTTGGGTTCGAAGATAAGGAGGTGAATATATCATTTTCCAATAATGACCGATATATCGGTATGCTAAAAAATGGTTTACCGCATGGAGTAGGAAAAATAGAATTTAATAATGGAGATCTATACGAGGGAGAATTTGAGCAGGGAGTATTTCATGGCGAAGGAATGTATTTCGATTTAGATGCTGATAATACTTATTATGGGGAATTTAAAGAAGGAGAACGACAGGGTAAGGGAAGATTGTATGAAGGCGCTATCAGTGATAGTGTACTCATTTATGAGG
>CAZZEC010000192.1:0-9694 GCA_964652565.1 uncultured Bacteroidia bacterium | reverse complement strand
TGTAGGGTATTGAGTAATACCTGATTTCCTTCCTTTGTAGCGGAAAAAATATCTATCCCTTCTGTATAAAACTGTTCAAATCCATTTTTCTTCCCAAAAGTTATTAGCCCTATGGTTTCCTCCATTGTACAATATCTATCGTTTAGGTACTTTGATAAAATAACAGCTACACACCCAATCTGTCAAGCATTTTTCTCAATGTACGCTTACCATTTTGCCTTACATCAAATCCTCCAATCAACCAGGTGAGAATTTTTTTACAATCTTCCAGATTGAGTTCATTGATGATGGCCTCTCCACTTTCAGGATCTGTACCTACTGATCCTACACTAAAAGGAAATACCTTTCCATTAGGAACACGAGACTCATCTAGTAACTTATTGTAGGTCCTGTACATTTCATCTTCCATGACGCGTTGTAGTGTTTCCCCCTCCTCGATCTTTTCCTGGTCATATTTGGATATCACTAATGCTACGTTGTGTGTATCAGTATCGAGGTGAACCAACATATCCAGGAAATTTTGCATCAAATCATCCTGATAAGCATCATCTGCGATAGGATTCAGGATCTGATCGTAATCTGCTACCAAGATAAAGGAAACGGGTAATCCAGGAGTAGTCAAGTAGGGTATGATAAAGTCAGGTAAATCCCGGTCTTCATTCATGATGCTTGCCCCTCTTAGATCCTCTCCTGCCATTTCCAAAAACGTAAGATTAATGGTATTCTTATCATCTACAACTACAGATACATCGTATTCCAGTAGTGTTCCTGCAGGTGTCTGATCAGGGAATCTTCCTTTCCTGATCTTTCTCACTAATCGATTGATCTCACGAATCCCACCAGGGTTTTCATGATTCTCAATGGTATTATACTGCTTTTGAAGATAGTGATTCAGTGCAGCCAATAAGGTAGACTTACCCGAACCATTATAACCAAATACAAAGATATACTGAGAATTTTTCTCCAAAAGCTCTTTAGAAGATTTTACATCAGGTGCATTGGGATATGTGGGGCGAGTTGGGCCTGAAAAAGTCGTTTTTTCTTCCGACGTTTCCTTTTCCACATCTATGAAAGGATCATCTTCAATTACTGTAGATGATCGCTCATAAGGTACATATGGAGTTTCTTCGGGTTCTATTGTTTCTTTATAATTATCCGTCCCAAGATCCGGACCTACTTTCTCCCGATTTTCCCATTCTGTATAGATTCTCTCTCTGTAAGCTTCATCAATTTCTCCCTCTTTAAAAAAAGGATCAGGTGTTGAAGCATCTTTCTCTCTATCTACGAATTTTGTATAATCTCTATAGGGTATTAGCCCTTTAGAAGGCTGTTTTTCTTGCCTGGACTTATTGTTGCGCTTGCGAATTTCAGGTCGTTCGATAGGGTCAAACCGTTCGCTGACAACCACTGCAGTACTGGTATTACTGGTATTTTTATTTGAAGAAGGTTGTTGGTCTCCTTTTTCCGTATGGTCTTCTTGTGATTTTTTCTTAAAAAAATCTCCGATTTTAGTCCGTTTAGCCATTTTGATTTGAGTGAATTAGGTGAATAAAATAAGATTGTAGTATGAATGAGTAAGGACTATTGATCTTGTATAACTTCATTACGCGAGTTTCGATCCTCGATAATATTCCTCTTGTCATTACTAGTACTGGTGGGGTTGACATGCTTAAAACTCACAGGACCGGGTCGCGATCTACGCGCTCTTTTCACTGGCCGGGAATAAGTATATTTTATCCCCTTATGTGAATCTGTTTTGGGTTCGGAATGTGTCAGTACCAATACAAATAATACAATAAAGTCGATGAGAAAGCTGAGGAGCAATGAGACCCAGACTGCTGTAGCTTGCCTCCCACTCATATTAAATATTTGCGAGATCGTCCAGAGTGAATGATTGAGATTTCCACTATCACGGTGAATAAACTCAATTTTATCATATGTAAATTCATCCTCTCCTAATTTACTACTCACGACACTTCCGATTTCGTTATGTCCTTTTACTGCCACATCAATGGCATAGCGGTAAGATTTAGCTTGTTCGGTAGCAAGGGCTGAGTCGATGGCTTGGAAACTATGCGTTTTTTCTGTTTCAATAATAGAAAGCGTTGCATCCAATTCTTCCTCTACTGCGTGTAGTTTCCCTTCTGCAGCAGTCATATCTTCATACAATCCTTGTGCAATTTTTCCATGTCCAGATCTACCAGGATTGGAAACTTCATTATCATAAGCAACTTTTGCCTCTTCATAAGCTCTTCTGGCTTCCACCAATCCATACTTTTCATTGATCTTATCTTCAGCACGGGTAGCAATTTCTTCCACGAGGTTGCGTTTGTGGTTAACTTCTTCGTACAGAAGCTTTTCTTCAGTGAAAGAACCATATATCGCATTAAAATTTAACAGCACACTAAATATAGCTACTGCTGAATAACCCATGATCATCTGTCTTTGCCTTCCTTCACGATATGCCTGAGGAAACTGTAAAGCAATAGCTGTCATAAAAATACTGAGCGCAATGGCTATGGCCCAGGATAAGACCATATTATTGAGCATAGGTTCGATACCCTTAGCAGTGGTAAAACAGCTTACTGTAGCCATCAATACTACTGCGGTATTAAATAATAGGTTGTTGGATCTTTTTTCTGTTTTGCCCATGTTGTGTGTTTAAGTATATGCTTCTATCAGAACCAATTCAATTATCCTTCTGACAGGTGTTTTGTAAAAAGTTACTAGGTTGATAAATCTAGAAGTAGATTTGTTGCATATACTTGTAAACTGTGTACAGATCCATGAGATCTATATTGAGCCTTATAGGATGGATTAAGCGTTAATGAATAATTTGTATGGATGAAATATACTATGTACCAAACCCTTTTCTACCATAGATATATGTCATAAAACCACTAGCAGTCTAACATACGCAGGAAACAAAAAGTCGTTGCGCTTACATTTAATAAATTTCATATCTATCTCATTATTAACAATATATGCCTTTTCATACTTGATATAGACCTATAATATTATGAAATCTCATTGTGTATATTACATACTCGGTATGACTCGACTTATAATGTGAGATTCCAGAAAGTGAGTATATCGTAGATATACGAGATACTCAGATATTTATCAATTAAATATAAAGCTAAGTGGATAGACAACATTAAATACAACAAACGTATGCCCCCTTGCAGCCGAGAATTGTGCGGATAGAGTAGGTCGAAGAATCCGATACGTATTTGCATCGGTGGGAGCAGGGGGATAATTGTCCTGTACTAGAGTAAGTTAATATCACATAATTAATATTGCCCATACACTTACTTATTATCGAAACATTCACATTTATTGATTAACATTCTCAGCAGAATGATAAAATCTCATCGGGCATATTTTGTTACTCAATTTCAAAGAACTATTTTAGTTATTATTTATTCGGGACTACTAACTTCACTTACCATGCCCATTAGATCCTATCAACAAAAGCTTAGTGGCTCAAGCCTAGGCAGTCGCGCTTCATACGTAAATGGAGATACACCAGATGCTAATTCCAGAGGAGCCAGATTTATTGCTTCCCTTCATAATAAAGGATTCAACAATCCCTTAAATGATTTGGTAAGACTGAACAGGGAATTTTACGACTTCCTGGCTGGAGATAACTGGGAATGGGATGGTGGTGTTATGGGAAATTCTTATATTAAGGGAGCACAATTATTGGATGGAGCGATTAATAAAGGCGAATGTGCCTATGTTGCACGAGCTTTAGCGTATCTGATTAATGTTCCTGCTCCTTATGGGTTTAATACGGGTCTAGCACTAGGAGATGCTACCGTTGAATACTACTCGGGAGAACATGGAAAAGGTTTTATTTCGACCCATGACACCCCCCTTCCAGGACCAGTTCCAAATATCCGTAAACCCTATGGAGGCATGTTAGCAGGGCACTATCTATGGCCTAACCACAAAGTAGTAAAATATGGAGACCGGTATTTAGATCCAAATTACAGAAAAACGTATCTCAATCCTTCCGATATGGCAAAGCATCAACTATCTCTTTTTAGGCAACAAGCAAGATTAAGAGATTTGAAAGAATACAACTGGTTTAATCCAGTTTCATGTGCCAAACTCATAGGTGTAAAGATCAAAGATGCCTATTATATGAACTATCACATCATTGACGTATTCAAAGCTTCTGGCGAGGACAATGTATCAGGTGGATATTATATTGGATGGGATAGAAACTGGCAAGGAGGTTGTGACTCCAACTGGTATGGTCCTTACAAAGAAAATCCCTTTGCCCGATAGGGATATTATTACTACCTATTTGAGATAAGCAACGGTATCTCGTAACTAAAATTAATCAACCTATGGCTTCACTTAGCAAGGATACGCAAAAGCTATCTATCACAGACCTTATCGTTACCCCTATTGCCGTCGAAGACCCTCCCCTACTCAATGCAGCAGGTTTACATGCCCCCTATGCTTTGAGGATCATTTTAGAAGTGGTAACAAATACAGGGGTCGTTGGCATTAGTGAAATTCCCGGGGGAGAAAAGATTTATCGTGCATTTCAAAAGGCAAAACCATACATCGTGGGGAAGCATCCCTTTGAGTTAAGTCAGCTAAAACATACCCTGGAACAACAGTTTGGACAACAATCCGATGACACTCGAGGTATATCTCCCTGGGATCAGAGAAAACTCATTCACGTAATAAGTGCGCTGGAAGTAGCATCTATGGATATTATGGGAAAAATATTGGATCAGCCTGTAGTAAATTTGCTAGGAGGAAAAATGAGGGATAAGGTTCCATTTGCTGCATATCTTTTTTACAAATATGAAGGAGCTGGTGGTCCTTTGGGGTTTCAAATAGAACCGGAAGTATCAGGTTGGCTTAGCGCACGACAACAAGCTGCATTAAACCCAGAGCAAATCGTAGACCAGGCTAAAGCCATGTATGAATCATTTGGCTTCCAATCTATTAAGTTAAAAGGTGGTGTTTTTCCTCCTGAGACAGAATATCAAAGCATCGTAGCCCTAAGAGATACTTTTGGATCTGAGATCCCCTTACGACTCGATCCCAATGCCATCTGGTATCTGGAAACAGGTATTGCATATGGAAAAAAGATGGAAGGGCTCCTCGAATATTACGAGGATCCTGTCAGAGGACAGTCCAACATGAGTGAACTTGCCAAACAAGTCAGTATTCCTCTTGCAACCAATATGTGTACAACCTCATTTTCAGATATCCCTCAAAGTATACGTTTGTCATCGGAACACATTATTCTATCTGATCACCACTTTTGGGGAGGACTAAGAGCCACCATGGAATTGTTTAGGATCTGCGACACTTTCGGGAGAGGTTTTTCCATGCATTCCAATAGTCATTTGGGTATCTCATTGGCAGCAATGGTTCACGTTGGGGCTGCTCTTCCAAGAATGGATTATGCATTAGATACACATTATCCCTGGCAAATCGATGAAGTGATTCTAGGTGGCAAAATTCCCATCGTAGAAGGCTCGGTTCAAGTACCCGAAGGCCCTGGATTAGGCGTAAATATTGATCCGGAAGCATTGAAAAGGCTTCATCAAAATTACCTGGACTGCGGGTTAACAGAAAGGGATGATGAAACGGCCATGCAGGCCAAAAGGCCTGGATGGAAGTTCCAATTACAACGTTGGTAAGTTGTTAATCTATCAACGCATTTCCTGCTTGAATGATGCTTGCTAATTCTTCCAATTCTTTCTCCGTAGGCATTACCAGGGGAAAACGAACGGGACCTGCATCTTTGTCTATCAGTTGAGTAGCAGCTTTCACCAGGCTTACGGCATATCCTTTTTTTCGACTTCTCAATCTCACTACGGGAATGTAAAACTCCTGAATGATCTGTTTAACTTTCTCTTTACTCCCATTTCTCAACAATTGATAAAAGTGGAGGGCAAGCTCAGGTACAAAATTAAACACTGCAGAGGAATAGGTATTTACTCCGATAGATAAATAGGCTTCTGAAATAATTTCTGCAGTAGGGACTCCCCCAATGTAAACCAACCTATCTCCAACCGTTTTTATGATATCATTTAATTCTTGAATATTACCTGTCCCGTCTTTTAAGCCAATCAAGTTGGGACAACTTTTAGCCAGTTGATAGATAAACTCTGCTGAAAGTACACCATTGGCCCGGTTGTAATAGATGACTGGCAAGGAGGTATGATTAATAATCGTCTCTGCATATCTATATATTCCCTCCTGAGGACCATGAGTGAGATAGGGTGGCATGAGTAGTAGTGCATCGATACCAGCTTTTTCTGCTATTTCAGCAAACTCTATCGCGGCAGGTATACTGTATCCTATGCTTGAAACAATAGGTATATTACCTTGCTTCTTTTGAGCGGCAATCTCAACGATTTGTGAATACTCGCTTGCTGAAAGGGAAAAAAACTCACCTGTACCTCCTGCTACGAATATAGCCGATACGTCATAGGTCAAAAACCACTCTAAACGCTGGCGATAATTCTCTGAGTTAACATTTCTTTCCTGGTCCATATCCGTAACAGGAAAAGATAGCAAGCCATTACCTAAAGCTTGTTTAATTTCATCGATTGTCATGGGTGAATACTTATTGTATTGAGGAAATGAAGCTACTTCTAAACGAAAGGGAAGAGCTGTGCTAAGATCACGATTAGAATCATACCAGCAAATCCCATCACTGCTAAAAGTATAGAAAAATGTCTGAAAGTCTCTTGTTTTTCCATTCCACTCATTTGCGTAATAATCCAAAACCCACTGTCATTCATCCATGGAAAAACTTTCGAACCACAACCAATCACCAATGCGAGATACACGGGATGAAATCCCAAAGTAGCCGAATCCGCAATTCCACTCAATATACCGATAGCAGTTATCATAGCGACGGTGGCAGACCCCTGTGCGATACGCATAACTGCGGTAATGACAAACGCCAAAGGCAATACTGCTATCTGGTAGTTAGAAGCTGCGGCCCCTATTTGATTCCCTATTCCGGTTTGCTGTAACATATTGCCAAAAGCTCCTCCAGATGCAGTAATTAAAATGATAATCCCACCGCTTATCAAAGATTTACTAATTATCGTACTAAAACGATCGTAATTTCTTTCCCTTGACCACAGTAATCCCATCGCAAAAAGGGCCGAAATAATAAGCGCAATATTACTATCTCCCAAAGTATTAATAACAGTAAGCCACCCCTTATACATTTCCTTTTCACTTACACGCCAAAACGTGTTGATGGTAGTATTACCCGCAATAAGGACCAAAGGCAACACAATGGGTAACAATGAACGTCCCAATCCAGGAAGTTCTACGTCTTCTTTCTCAGCGAGAGATCTTAACTCCTGGAGGTTAATATCAGGCGTATCTCTCATAGGTAAATCCCACTTTTGATTGGCCCATATGGAGTACAAGTATCCAGATAAAATGGTAAATATGCCCACAGTCAATCCACCAATTATCATTGCCCCTATATCAACTCCTAATTCTTCAGCGGCAAATAAAGGGCCTGGAGTAGGGGGAATTAAAGAATGGGCCATCGCACTTCCTGCAGTAACGGCCATTAAGGATAATCCAAATTGCCTGGGCATTTTTACTCCTACAGACTTCACCAGGGGTATCATTAAATAGAATACGGTATCAAAGAAAATGGGAATAGCAAGTGTAAAAGAGGATGTCAGGAAGGCTATAGATGGATTTTTCTTACCAAATACCTTTAGTAAGCTTCTAACAATCCGCTCGGCTCCTCCACTTCGCATAAGACAGGCGCCTATGATAGAAGCCATAGCGATAAGGATGCCAATTTTTCCAGCAGTGTTTCCAAAAGCTGCTGCAAGCCTCTTTCCCAGTGGTAAATTAGCTGCAGAGACTGCATCCTGAACCGTTGCTCCTTTGCTTATTGCGAATTCGTATATGAAATCGGTAGGTGTTAATAACCCTGTAATGGCAGCAGCCATCAGCAGAGACAGCACTGCATGCAGACGCAACACAATGATACAAAATAGAACGACAGAGATTCCTATAGACAGGATTACAAGTGGAGTCATGTATAGTTTGAGTATTCGTTTTATCTCAAGATACTGAAATTATTCATACATAACATTAATTCAATATTTCTTTAATACGTAATACAGTTGAGTAGTAACAAGAATAAAATACCAAATTTTTGAAATCATCTAACATTCTATATTCCTCACTTCAATTTAATCTATTGCGTATAATCAAGCCCAGTGTGAAGGATACCAGCGTGTTCAAAAGTAGCACAGATAACCTACTAAAATAAGATTCTGTAGTATCTGTTAATACGCTTTTGAAATAAAAACTAATCTTAATCTCCTATTTAACGTATGTGTACAACGATTAAAAATGACCGTTTATCTTACATAAACATATTTAATTAATTTGGATTTTGTAGCTTTTAAGCGTTTTTGAACGTTATTTTGCTGAGCCATCTAGCCAAGATGGTCGCACTGGATGGAATATAAAGCATATTAACTCAATATTTCAATAATATAAAGGAATGGGAGTTAACCTATTCAAATTAAGTCAGTTTGGGGTCAAGACATGTTCTCGTGTATGTGGAAGTGCTGATAAGATTTTTAATTCAAAATGTAACCTTACTTGTATCAAAATTCGTTCACATATAGGTACAATGAGAATAAATTTCACACAATCCACTCAGCTATGCAGTAAAACTTGTACATAATTAAAAAATCTTAACATTAGTTGATCATTATCCTATCGATATTTCTATTTATATGTACTTACATAGAAAGAGTATAATTATCATTGGCTATCTCATCTTTTTTTCATTTCTGTACGGACAGACTCAACTCCGTTATACAGGCCCTTTTCAATTAGGAGAATACAACGGGAATGCTAGTTATCAATACAGCATATGGAAAGGAGATACCCTTCTAAATGGTCCATTCCAAATGCAAAGTGCGAGTCTTGATGCACTGTTATCCAAGGGAGATAGTTATTTTTCTATTGATGGATCATTTAATGAAAGTATTCCCGATAGTACATGGCAGATACGCTTTGGAGAGTTTGCTGCTGTAAAAGGGACCGAATTTATTGATTACCATTTCATAGTAACAGTCAGTGGTACTCAACACACTGCCAATATCAATTTTGCTAATGGACAACCCCAGGGAGAATGGATTTATACTATTAAAAGCGTTGATAACTCTACTGTTACAGATACAGTATTTAAAAGTCTAATACGCTTTAATGAGGGTATTCCTCAAGGAATTATCCGTATAGAAGACAAGAATACTGCGCTGCTAGGCAGATTTCAAAGAAATGGATTTGCTCATGATATTTGGGAATTAGATGCAAAAAAGGGGCCTGAAATTAGGGAAACATGGTATTTTGTAAGTGGCCGCCTCGAAAAGATCGTCATTCAAAAAAATCAGAACAAAGACTCATTGATGGTATATGTGGACGAAATTCAACGTTCGAATACTGTCAATTTAGATGAACGGTATCTACAAATACTGAGCCTTCAGAATATCTACGATCAAGATACGTACGAAAAAATGGGTGGCGCAATCGCAAGTCTAATCAAACAAAATACTGCTAACTACGCAAGAACGAAAAATACGTTGAATTACTTAGATGAGTTTGCAGAGGGAGTAACTGTACCTATGTTCAGTGTAAAGGCAGCATATTTCCC
>CAZZEC010000191.1:0-9703 GCA_964652565.1 uncultured Bacteroidia bacterium | reverse complement strand
TTTACTTGCTTCTACTTCTTCAATAAAATAAGGATTCTTAAGATTAGGATAGAATATCCAATCCACCTTATGTTCCAACAAATCTTCCAGCTTATCTAATAAGTTCCATAGATTATCGAGATAAACCTCATCTGGAATTGCCCTGTCATCCCATTCATATAAAAAGTCAATATCTGAGCATGGAGCGAAATCTTCAGTTAGTACGGAGCCAAACACCCATAGCCTTTGTACATGATGTTTACGACAAAGATGTTGAATTCCTGAAAGGTTTTGCTGTATGATTGCTGGTAATGACTCCTTCATATTGCAAAAATACGAGTTTTTTGGGAAATGAGTTGAGTGTTAATCTTCCATAAGGTACAAATTCTGTAAAAATCAATTACCTCGAATAATAAGAATCCTAATGGGCTGGTTTTTATGGAGGAAAGCTATGTTACCCAATGCACATTGTGTTCCTTTAAATTCGTCAATTTCTGCAATCAAGGAAAGAATCTCAGGGGTAATCAATATGGATGTTATATTTATCATTACCCCAAAATACACCCATTTTCAAATTTGTCGAACGGATTCACAACCCAGAGGTCAGGGGTTCTTCTGGACATTTCAATCAGCTTCCGCGCTATTCCTTTGTGATAAAAACTTAACATGATTTCATTAATTTGACAGCAGTTTCGCAGGTGATTGATTTCAATTGTCAAATGACTGCCACAGCCTGATATAAGATGCTCCACTATGGAAAGAAATACCGTTAAATCTATTCTCTTTTTCTACGTACAAATAATTCTGATCTGGATTGTCGCGATTATGTTTTTTCTGTTCCTCCGCGGCTATGGAGCAGAGCCGGGGACAGTAAAAAATCTCATTCATGGGCTTAGTCCAGGGCAACCACTCATAGTCATTTTCCTGGTAAGCGGGGTGGCAGGTGTCATGTATGCAGGTGTGGAATTACTCTTTGATCGTCCCTATTTCCAACGGCGCTCCTACGGACGGATCATCATAGGTAAGCTGCTCTTTTTCTTCTTTACGGTAAAGATTATGATGACCATTGCAATACTCATTACCAATGTTTTTTTGGGTTCCAGGATGGAAGGAATGGAGATCATCCAAATTTTGAGAAGTAAAGCTTACTGGGTCATTTTTATCTATTTTCTGTTTGTTGCCAGCCTAATTTCATTCGTCAGAATGGTCAGCCAAAAATTCGGGCCAGGAATACTATGGAATATGTTTATCGGTAGATATCGGAATCCCAGGGAGGAGTTGCGTGTGTTTATGTTTCTCGATCTCAAATCCTCAACAACGATTGCAGAAAAACTGGGACACATTAAATTCAGCCGCTTAATCCAACAATGCTTTGCCGATCTTACCTCAGTTGTTACCAAGCACAAAGTAGAAATTTATCAATACGTGGGAGATGAAGCGGTTTTGAGTTGGCCCTTGGAAAAAGGTATTGAGGACAATCATTGTATTCACTGCTACTTTGACTATATGGAAGTGTTAGCTTCCAAATCTGATCACTATGAAAACGAGTTTGGTTTGCAGCCTTTTTTTAAAGCGGGAGTACACCTGGGAAAAGTAATCGTAGCAGAAGTAGGGCTAATTAAAAGAGAAATTGCCTATCATGGGGATGTACTGAACACTACCGCTCGCATTCAAAGCCAGTGCAATAAGTTCCAACAGCAATTATTGGTCTCAGAACAACTTTGGAAACGTATGAAACCAGACCAGCAGCTTCAAAGCCAGCATTTGGGGGAAGAGTTACTCAAAGGCAAAAAAACAGCTGTAACCATTTATGGCGTGACAAGCGTAAAGGGCGATAAATAAGTGCGTACTGGTCAGAGTAAAAGTGCCAGCCATGTATGATGGGGTTAAAGTTATTATTTATTCCATCGCTTTCTGGGAAAATGACAAGGGCGAACGCACCAAATTTTATGAATGATTCATTATCAATTGGTTACAGTTAAAGTATTTATATAATGGATAAATGTAAGTTTCTGATTAGTAGCTATTAATGATTTTAGTGCATTTGCCCTGGGAAAATGATCAAAGTATGCTTATATCCATTGAATTATTACTATTTTTAGTAGTTAAATCACCGATGGCTCTCTATGAAACAACAATTCGCAGATTTCATTTACCAAAGAGTAAAGCATCCAAAAGAAAGTGAGATTCAGGAGATACTAGCTATTTTCTCTGAAAAAAAATTTGAAAAGGGAGCGCTGTTTAAAGAGAGAGATACGATCATTCAAAAACTGGGTTTTCTGGTAGTTGGTAGCGCAAGGTCATATTTCATTAATGAGAAAGGAGACGAAATAACCGATGAGATCCTTCAAAAGAATAATTTCCTGTCAGATATTATCAGTGTCAGGACAGGGATAAAGTCTCCGATTATTATAGAACTGTTAGAGGATTCCATTGTACTTGTAGCCCCTATGGATAAGACTTGGGATTTGCTTGAACGTAACATTACATTTAATATTCTCCTTAGAGAATACTTAGGCGATCGAGCCATGGAGTTGGTTAAGCGATATCTTATGTTTCTAAATGGTACGGCAAGAGAACGCTACGAATACCTACTTGCGTCAAATCCAACATTACTTGAAAAATTTCCACTTAAGTTCATTGCATCTATGATTGGTGTGACTCCTACGCAATTGAGCCGGATAAGGCATGATAAATCATAATTTTCTGTTGGTCATTTGCTCAATCTTACTAAACAGAAGTTGAAATCAGGCAGTAGGAGCTTAGACTGGAAGAAAAAGTGTCAGTTGATAATGTTGAAAATAGTTATGCAGCAGCTCCATTCTGTGCACCGTCGAGGGCTGCGATTTTTACAAAGTATTACATACGCTGCGCATTCCGAGTACACCAGGAAAGAAACAAACATATAAACGGATTAATCGGGACAAATAACCGAGTGTGAAAACATTACCTCAATAAGCTACTTGAAATTTATAAGTTATGAAAAAACATGTTATTGTTCTAAGCCTTTTCTTCGTCTTAACAGGAGTGACCCTGGCGCAACAAAACGCCACAGAAGTAGGAAAATTTATTATTGAACCTCCCACACTTGAAAATTTGGGGTTTGAATGGTATATCGATGGGGATGATAACCGTAATGCTACAGTGGAGGTTGAATATCGAATCGCTGGGTCGGGTAGTGAATGGAAAAGAGGAATGCCTCTTTTAAGAATTGGGGGGGAGCATATAGGAAGAGCGGGAATAGATTACACCACTCCACATATGTTTGCGGGAAGTATCCTGGATCTTAATACAAATACTGAGTATGAGGCCCGTTTTACATTAGAAGACCCTGATGGAGTTGAAGGAGAACAAGTTAAGCTTGTTAACGTTTCCACACGTGCTGAGCCTAAGGCTGCCAGCGGAGGTAGGGTAAGGCATGTTTATTCCCAATATTATACGGGTGAGAAGGAAGAACCGAATTACCCAGGCTTAGTCTCTGCTTATAATGGTTCTAAAGATACTAAGGGAGATTGGTATGTGGTAAGTGAAGATAAAGTTCAACCCGGAGATATCATTAAAATACATGGAGGACTCTATCAAGCGGACATCCTTAACTATCCTGATTGGAATAATGTACCCTTCGATGGGACGTACTGGTTTACTGCAAAAGGTACAGCGGAGCAACCCATTGTCATTGAAGCAGCAGGTGATGGGGAAGTAATTTTTGATGGTAAAGGAGCTGCCAATCTATTTAATGTCATGGCCACCGATCATCATATTTTTCAGGGGCTTACTTTTAGAAATGTCGACAGGGTGTTTGATGCGGGCAGGAAACATCTGGCGGGAGCCAGTAATTTGACTGTAAGGAATTGCCGTTTTGAGAATGTGGGTGAAGGTATTCGGACAGAATATGCAGGTTCAAAGAACTTTCTCATTCAGGATAACCTCATCCTGGGTCGCGATGATCGTCATAGACTTTACGGTTGGGCTGCTCACAGGGAGGGCTTTATTCCTTATGGGACACATCTATTGGATTCTTACTACGGCATCAAGGTATATGGATCTGGACACGTAATTGCTCATAATTCCATTGCCTATTTCCACGATGGTATTGGTATATCAACATACGGTAGCCCGGAGGATGAGCAGGATTTAAAAGCTGTTTCAATCGATATATACAACAATGATTTACACCTGTTGGTCGATGACTTCATAGAGGCGGATGGAGGCGTGCACAATATTCGCATTATGCGGAACAGAGGGGTAAATGCTGCAGAGAATGGTATAAGTGCTCAACCTGTTTTTGGGGGTCCTGCCTACTACATTAGGAATGTTCTCTACAATGTTCCACTCGGAGGAGCGCTTAAAATTCACGGGGGAGTACCGGGGCTCACAGTGTATCACAATACGTTTATCACGGAAAATAATGCGGGTGCCAGATACCCCAATTCTAACTTCCGGAATAATTTGTTTCTGGGAACAGATGGCCCCATAGTCGTTTCCTCATTACGATTTACAACTTCCTATTCGGTGGCTGATTATAATGGGTATCGACCCAATCAGGGGCCTGAAAGTCCTGAAAATCAATTTAGGTGGTTATCACCAGATGGAGAGGAAGTAGATTTTAAGACGCTAGAGGCTTTTAGGAAGGCGAGTAATCTGGAAGCACATGGTATAACCGTTGACTACGATGTGTTTGAGAATCTTCAGAAACCATCTCACGCATTGCAAAGAGGGTTGCCTAGCCCTGTATATCACGCAGTTGATCTTAATTTTGAATTAAATCCTAATGGGCAGGCAGTAGATGCAGGGGTTATTATTACCAATGTAAACGATAATTTCAATGGGAATGCGCCAGATTTGGGAGCACTTGAAGTGGGTGCACCTATTGTAATTTACGGAGCGCGATGGCTTGATCCGGGTCAGGAGTTCTACCGCTGATCCAATAATAAATTGCGCAACATAGCTAGATTATATATCAATTTCCTCCCTCTCCATCTACACAAACAGCCCTGCAGGGAGGAAATTGGAGAATATATATAATTATTTACGATTACTTATGAAATTTTTAGGTATAGTTTAAACTTTTAAAGATTGTTATTTATGCTTAATAAAGCACATTTTCTTAGAATAGAACTATTATTTAAATATGTCGATGTATTAAATACTACTTTACAACGTGAACTCCATGTAGCGATGTTGAAAACTCATTCATTGAAACTATGTAATGTTTAACAAGCATTCAAAAATAAAAACAAACGATATATGAAAAATATTGACAAAATGAAACGATTACTTCTGTTTGGGATTTTTATACTAAGTATAATTTCTACGGTCTCGGCTCAGGAAATACAAGGAGAACTAAAAAAATGGCATAAAGTAACCATAGTTTTTGACGGCCCGGAATGTTCTGAAACAGATGAATACAATCCCTTTTATAACTACAAGTTGGATGTGTTATTTTCTCACGAAGCATCTGGAAAGGAATATAATGTTCCCGGTTATTTCGCTGCTGATGGAAATGCAGGACAAACATTGGCTACATCTGGAAATAAGTGGAAAGTTCATTTCAGTCCAGATGAGGTAGGAGAATGGACATACAGTGTGAAATTAATTAAAGGCAAATGGGCAGCTATCAGGAAACGTATAAGAAATGAACCATCGGGAAAGTTTATGGATGGCAAAAAGGGAAGTTTTACGGTGAAAGCCACAGACAAAACACACCCCGATTTTAGAGCAAGAGGTAGATTACAATACGATGGAACTTCTTATTTAAAACTCACTGAAAAGGGTGAAATTTTTTATAAATGCGGGCCCGATGCCCCTGAGAATTTCCTGGCATACTATGCTTTTGATGGAAATTTTGCAAACGATGGGCATAAGGATGATTTGGTGAAGAAGTGGTCGGCCCATCTTAGTGACTGGAAACAAGGCGATCCATCATGGGGTGAGGGCAAAGGCAAAGAGATGATTGGAGCGATCAATTACCTGGCATCAAAGGGCATGAATTCGGTTTCCTTTTTGACCAACAATATAATAGGAGATGACCAAAATGTGTTTCCATATATTGATTACAATACCTATGACCGTTTTGACTGCTCGAAGCTGGATCAGTGGGAAATCGTATTTGAACACGCACAGCGTTTGGGAATATTCTTGCATTTTAAAACATTGGAACATGAAAACCAGGGTTTATTGGATGCCGGGGCCGTGGGAGGATTAACGAAATTGTACTATCGCGAGTTGATTGCACGTTTTGGACATCATTTGGCATTAAACTGGAATTTGTGTGAAGAAGTTGGTGATTGGGGCAATTACGATAACCAAAAAACAATGCCGCTGGATGTCATGCAACGCAGGGCACTGACAGAATATATTCATAGCATTGATGCTTATCATCACCACATGGTTATCCATAACGGTGAATGGTTTACCCCTATGTATGGAGATAAGTCAAAACTTACAGGAGCTTCTTTACAAACCAATAAGGAAGATTTTAGCCTTGTGCATTCAAAAGTATTAACAGTCCTTACGGAAGCCAAAGAGGCAGGGAAAGTATGGGCTGTTGCTTGCGATGAACCTGGAGATGCCAGTCATTCCCTTATTACGGACGAGGAGGACCCTGAGCACTATCATGCAAGAACAAATGGACTATGGGGGGCAATGCTGGCGGGTGCATGGGGTACAGAATGGTATTTTGGATACCAACATCCACATTCCGATTTGACTTGTGAGGATTACCGTTCCCGTGATTTGTTCTGGGATATGGCGAAAATTTGTCTTGATTTCTTCAATACAAACGAATTACCTGTCCAGGATATGGTTTGCAAAGATGAATTAATTTCCTCTGACAATGATTATTGCTTTGCTAAAGAAGGAGAAGTCTATGTTGTTCTGTTGAAAAACGGAGGAGAAAGTACGCTTGACATAGGTGATTTTAATAACTCCTATTCGGTGAATTGGTATAACCCCCGGCAAGGTGGCAAATTACAAAAAGGTAGTAAGAATGAACTAAGTGGCCAGGGTATGCAGTCGTTAGGTTTACCCCCTGCAGATGTAGATAAAGACTGGGTAGTTTTAATTCAACAGAAATGAATCGCGGATAAAAGCCATAATTGCAGTGCGAATAGACTTAATGAAAAAATACTTATTCTCTTTATTTTATCTGAGGAAATAAATATTTGATTATTTTTATTCGAATATGGATTTAAGGGGTTTACGAACAATGACAGAGATAGCTTTTTCATCAGATCTAGTAACTAACTAAATGGAAATAACGCCTAAAAAAGGCTTTAAGGGTTTAATCGAAAATTGGCAGAGTGATTTAATCGCTGCTTTGAGTGTGGCGTTGATTGCCTTACCGCTTTCTTTGGGCATTGCGCTTGCAGCAGGTGCGCCCCCTATGGCGGGTATTATTTCTGCCATCATTGGCGGGTTAGTTACGACATTTTACAGAGGTGGTTATATTGCAGTCAATGGCCCCGCCAAAGGTATCATCCCTGTCATTCTCGTTGGTATTACGCTCATGGACGATGGTAATGGTCAAGCTTTTAATTATGTCCTGGCAGCAGTGGTTGTATCCGGCGCGATCCAAGTGCTGCTGGGGCTCCTGAAATTGGGACGTTACGCCGATATTTTCCATTCTTCTGTGATTCACGGCATTTTAGCAGCTATCGGAATTATCATCTTTGCTAAACAGATACATGTGGCGCTCGGTACCTATTCCGCCAGTCCCAATATCGTACAAAACCTCATTGATGCTGTTCGCTTGTTGCCTCAAGCCAATCTATTTGTAGTTATCATCGCAGTAACGGGCCTGTTGATCTTACTCTTCCACGCCAGGATCAGCTACAAATTCTTCCACCTGCTGCCCGCTCCCATGTGGGTAATTGCATTGTCCATTCCCTTTGCGTATGCCTTCAACTTTTTTGAGCCACATAGCATGATTGTTATGGGAAGAGCTTATGAAGTGGGACCCAGTCTGCTGCTAGATATTCCAGACAATGTGCTGGAGTCCATCATGTATCCCAACTTCGGCAAAATTGACACCCCGGAATTTTGGACAACTGTTATATCCATTTTGCTGATTTCCAGTATTGAATCCCTTGCCATTGCCAAAGCGATTGATAAAATCGACCCCTATAAACGGAAGACAGATCTGAACAAGGATCTGACTGGCATAGGCCTGAGTACTATGGTCGCTGGGTTTATCGGTGGACTACCCATAATCGCCGTGATCATCCGAAGTACTGTCAACGTACACAATGGAGCTAAAACAAAGTGGTCAAATATGTACCAGGGGCTGTTATTGTTATTGTTTATTGTGGCCCTGAGCCCGATTATGCAGCAGGTACCACTATGTGCCTTTGCGATCCTTCTGGTATATACAGGTTTCAAGCTAGCCTCCCCTAAGGTATTTAAGCAGGTATATAACTACGGCATAGAGCAGTTGATCTTTTTTGTCGGTACGATGGTACTGACCTTGTACACCAACTTGCTGATCGGTCTTTTTGGCGGAATGCTACTGGCACTTTGTAGCCATCTGCTTTTGACAAAAGTACCTGTACGACAGTTTTTTAACTTGATCTTTTTTTCAGGTTCCAACCTGATGTTGAAACCGGATGGCAGCTATGAACTCAAAATCCGTGGTATTGCTAATTTCCTGGGGATTCTGTCTATCAACAAAATGTTGGCACAGATTCCTTCCAAAGCCAAAGTAAGGATAGATCTGTCGGAAACTCGCTTAGTAGGTCATACAGTTTTGGAGCAGCTCTACGATTTTCAGAAGATTCAGGAAAACTCAGGCGGGGCAGTACAAATCACCGGGCTGGAACGCCATATTTCCTCTTCGAGGCATAAACTGGCAACCAAAATCCACATTTACGTCGAGGAGCCGCTCACTCGCCGACAACGAATGCTGAAGGAAATGGCAGAAAGCTATGGCTGGAATTTTCAGATTGAGCCGATAGAAGATCTGGAATATTTTCAGTCCTTCTATTTTTTCAAAACCCGCCCAATCGAATCGGAATCCAACTGCATTTCTGACCAGGATAAGGACCTACACCTGGAAATACTGGATGTAACTTTCGAAGAAGGTGCCTATGTGATCCACGATGAATATGACACCACAATAGGGCTGCTCAAAATGCCATTTCAGATACCAAAATTCAGGATTGAAAAGAGAGATCTGTTGGACAAGGTCTTGCCTTTGTCAGAGCATAAGGATATCGATTATGTACTCTACCCCAACTTCCATAAGGATTACCTCGTGAAAGTGGACGATATAGATGCGATGGATGCCTTTCTTACAGATCGATTAAAAATGCTTATCGAAATGAGTGGTTTGCACCACCTCGAAAGTAATGGAGAGGCCATTTTGATATTCAGTAATCACTTTAAGCTTGCTCAACTGAAAGAATATGCCCGAATGATCCAGTTTGCCGAGCAGTTTAAATCGGTCATTAAGGAGGTTAGGTCGTGAATATCTTTGCTAGGTGCTTTTTCTTCTTGTTATAAATGAAGAGAAACAACACTATTTTTAGGAGATTGATTTAAACTATATATAAATGTATTATGCTAACTTTATTTGGATTTACTAATTCTATTGAAAACTGATTAAAGCTTTGATCAGTAGCAGATTTACTGTATACCCAATACCCAGTCATGAATATCACTTTTATACCCAACGAATCTCAAGGAGGCCAAGAATTACTTGACCGTCTTAAGGAATATTGTAATTTTG
>CAZZEC010000190.1:0-9788 GCA_964652565.1 uncultured Bacteroidia bacterium | reverse complement strand
AAAAATTGAGTGGCTATAATCCCATATAAAAGGATTTCATTACCATTTTGTAGTAAATACATTATCTTGTATGAAAGTTAACATACCCAGCAATCTGATTTTCAATGAATGTACTTTCAATACAACGCATTACGTTACTGGTTCTATTAAGTAATTATGTATTTACCCTATCACAGTCAGGTAACGTCTTAGTTCCTCCATCTGCTTATCAAGCCATGGAATACAGATGCATTGGTCCTTTTCGCGGAGGAAGGGTAACCACTGTTACAGGGATTCCAGAAAAACCCTATACATTCTTCATGGGTTCAACGGGAGGAGGGGTATGGCAAACACAGGATGGTGGAAATAATTGGGAAAATATTACAGACGGTTATCTGAAAGTAGGTTCTATTGGTTCGATTGAGGTAGCTCCTTCTGACCCACAAACCATCTATGTAGGAACAGGCTCAGCTAGTCCACGTGGCAATATCTCGGTTGGAAATGGAATATATAAGACCTTAAATGGAGGTAAAACCTGGAAACATATTGGACTAGAAAATGGGGGGCAAATAGGAAAAATCGTTATCCATCCCCAAAACTCTGACCTTGTATATGCAGCCGTGTTAGGGAACATTTTTGGGCCCAATCAGGAAAGAGGCGTATTCAGAAGTAAAGATGGGGGATCAAGTTGGGAACGTGTCTGCTATGTGAGTGATAGTACGGGAGCAGTAGACATGGTGATGGACCCTACAAATCCAAGAATATTGTATGCTGGATTTTGGAGAGTAGAGCGAAAGCCGTGGACACTAATTGATGGAGCTGAAGAGGGAGGTGTATACAAAACAGTAGATGGAGGTGATTCATGGGAAAAAGTCGAGGGAGGTCTTCCCAATGGTATAGCAGGTCGTGTGGGTATTGCTGTTTCACCAGTGAACCCCAACAGAGTTTGGGTAATTCGCGAAGCAAAAGAAGAAAGTAAGGGTGGCCTTTACAGATCTGATGATGGAGGAGAAACCTGGGAAAGAATTAATCGCAATCATAATTTACGACAACGCGCATGGTATTATTCCCGAGTATTTGCCGACCCTAATGACGAGCATACAGTGTATGTATTAAACACACGTATGTATAAATCAGTTGATGGGGGTAAAACATTTGAACGTATTTCAACTCCTCATGGAGACAATCATTGTCTGTGGATTAATCCTCATAATACAGATATCATGATTGAAAGTAATGACGGAGGGGCCAATGTATCTTATAATGGAGGAAGAACATGGTCTACTCAGTTCAACCAGCCCACCTCAGAATTATATCGGGTAACAGTTGATAATCAATTTCCCTATAGAGTATATGGTGCTCAACAAGACAACTCTACAATATCTGTTCCCAGTAATATGGATGCTGATATTACTCCCAAGCAATACTGGTATTCCGTAGCTGGGGGAGAAAGTGGCCATATTGCAGTAGATTCCAGAAATACAAACCTTGTGTATGCAGGAAATTATATAGGAAGAATTGACAGGATGGAAAAAGATAAAGGACATACCAAAAATGTAGTTGCTTATCCCCAAATGCACGATGGGGTAGCTCCCAGAGATATAAAATATCGCTTTCAGTGGAATGCACCTATAAGACTGTCTCCGCACAATCCGGATATCCTATATCATTGTTCTCAATATGTCCATCAATCTACAGACGGAGGACAAACGTGGACAGTGATTAGCCCTGATCTAACAACCAATAAGGATATATATCAAAATATACCTGGAGGACCTGTCCAACATGATCATACAGGCGTAGAACTTTACACTACTATATTTTCTTTTGAAGAGTCTACCCTCGAAGCCGGAGTTTTATGGGCCGGGACTGATGATGGCAGGGTACACATTTCGAAGAATGGAGGAGATGATTGGGATGAGATCACTCCTAAAAATATCCCTTTAGAAGGCACTGTCAATACCATCGAGTTGTCTCAACATGATCCTGCAAAAGCATATATCGCAGTATATAAATATCGGCAAAATGATTTTGCTCCCTATATCTTTAAAACGAGTAATTATGGAAAGTCCTGGGAATTATTGACTAATGGCAAAAATGGTATTCCCGAGGACCATTTTGTAAGAGTAGTAAGAGAGGACCCCGATAGAGAAGGCCTTCTGTATGCAGGGACTGAGTTTGGAATGTACATCTCTTTTAACGATGGTAAAAATTGGCAATCTTTCCAGCAAAATCTACCTATTACCCCCATTACTGATATGCAGGTCTATCGCAAAGATCTGGTGATAGCAACACAAGGTAGGTCATTCTGGATCATGGATGATTTGAGTCCATTGCATCAGTTAATCCCCACCAATAAATCCCAACCACTTAATTTATATAAGCCGAGGATTTCCTATCGGACACAGATCCGAGGATTCAGAGGAGATCAAGCCCCTGAATCAGCGCCAAAGGGTACTGTCATTTATGCTGACGTCCATTCTGGTGAAATAGATACTTCCAACGTAACACTAGAAATTAGAGACGCAAATGATCAGCTCGTACGAGTATATAAAACTGATCCTGACAATGAAGCAGGAGAGCGCAAATTGAATGTCCGCGGAGGAATGAATAGATGGATTTGGGATCATACGTATCCGGGCCCTAAAGTAATATCCGATGCCCAGTTTTCTTTGGCTAATACAGGAGGTATGGTTGCTCCCACAGGAACGTATTATGTAAAACTCATTACTAATAAAGGAGAAACTACCGAATCATTTGAAATTGCAAAAGATCCCCGCTGGGAGCATATTACCGATGAGGATCTTATGGATCAATATACTTTGACAGTTAAAGTCAGGGATTTGCTCACTGCTTGTCATCATACGATCAAAAATATTCGAACCATGAGAAAACAAATAAAAGATCATGCCCATCGAGCAGTTAAAGCTGGATTTTCTGAATCCCTGGGAAAACAAGCCGACATCATTTCAGACCAACTTGATAAATTAGAGAAAGAACTTATTCAAGTACAAAGTGAGAGTGGACAAGACCCCATAAATTATCCTCCCATGCTGGATGATCAAATTGCATATCTTTACTCAACTGTAAACGCTCAAGATTCTAAACCCACGGCAGGATGTTACGAGCGATATGAAGATCTATTGGAGATGTATGAAGTCTATGCGGAACAAGTTGAGGAAATTATGAATAAAAACATAAAAGAGTTCGAAAAAAGAATGGAAGCAGAGGGTGTACCTAGATTTTTACCCATTGATCGATAATGAATCTATTGAGTAATAATATACTGGATGGTAAAGTGTTCGTAGCGGTTGCTAGTGGCGAAACAGGAGAAGTAAATAAAGAAACAACATTTACCTATCATCAGAGGGGGCAATTAATATGGGCAATATATGAGGGAGGAGAAATAGTCATGGGCTCATTAATGGGAAAAGTTACAGGTGCTCAATCTTTTGAAATTGTGTATCACCATATGAATCAGAGGGGTAATATTATGACTGGTAAATGTAAATCAAGTATACACAGAGACGAGAATAAGCAAATAAGAATAGAAGAGTCATGGCAATGGACCAGTGGAGATTACAGTACAGGTACATCTACACTTATCGAAGTAGTACGTTCGTAAATTATTTTTTAGTTTGAGTCAACCCTCGCT
This sequence comes from uncultured Bacteroidia bacterium, assembly GCA_964652565.1. GTDB lineage: Bacteria > Bacteroidota > Bacteroidia > J057 > J057 > JBCCTX01. The sequence goes on along the minus strand of CAZZEC010000190.1, from coordinate 6,154 downwards.
CTTCAAAAAATGGGATTAACGTCTGAGCGTCGTCATTGCCTACTTTTGCGTGGTGTAACAGAGTAAACCCATGCGGCCCCAGTGAAAATAATAGATCGGGAAAAGCTTCAAGCCAAGCCTTCACAAGCGTTACCTTGCCGAGCATGGTCAACATAAATAGGTTGATCCTAGCGCCTTTAGAAATGAGATATTCTGCAATTTCTGTATTACCCATGTGAGCAGCACCTTCAGCGGCTGTCTCATAGTCCCCATTTCCCCAATCCCAGGTTCCATTGAGTAAATTGGGATATTCTTCGAGCATTTCCTTTACTCTCTCTAGATCTTTATGTCCTGCTCCTACAAATTCCTTAACAAACTTTGCTGGATATGGATCTGAAAACTTCTGAGTCGATGAGAATGCCGATAAGGTGGCTGTGGATAAGGCTCCACTTGAAAGTATATGTATAAAATGTTTACGATCCATGCGTATATATTGTACCAGTTAGGAACAGAGTGAATTTAACTAACTCTGTAGACTTTTGCAGTATTTAATTGTATTAATCTACCATACATATCGAATTGTCTACAAACGCGGCTTACAAATATACATAATGGAACTACTCATTTCTACTTGATTCCTTGCCTTTAACCAAGACCTAAACCCCTGCCAGAAGCCTTGCCATAATTTGTTTTTCCCATGTGTGTACTTCTCACTGAGTAAGCTCACATAGAAAGCATCAAACGGCATAGGCAACATATCCACCAATTCATATCCATGTTGTTGCAAAAGGGTAGACATTGATTGAGGGTTAAAATGATATAGATGACGAGGAACGTCATATGCCGCCCATTGATTTTGATACACAGAGGCATCTCTGGATTCAAAATTTGGAACTGCTATAATTAGGGTACCATGGGTGGTCAGGATGTGAGAAGTTGCTTCTATACAAGCATGCAATTCGTGAATATGTTCCAACACATGCCACATCGTGACGATATCAAAATATCCACTAGAGATGTCATATAATCTTGAAGGCTCTTCGACAAGAAGTGCATATGTATTTCTAGCATACTCTCTTGCTCCTTTGTCTGGTTCCAATCCAAGTACTTCCCAACCCTTAGTTTTCATTTTATATAAAAACTCTCCTGTCCCGCACCCTATATCCAGTATGGTTCCAGGAGTATGAGGAGCCAATTTAGTTACTAATTGCGCTTTTTGATTAAGCGTAATATTGCGTACATGCTGGTACAAATAATTGATTACCCCTTTCTTTGTATTAGAATGAGAAATATAATCTTCTGATTGATAATATTCTCCAATATGATCTTCTGTAGGTACATTCTGAGTAAATCTTAAGCTGCAATCATTACATTGCCAAATTTGAAAGTGTTCTTTCGAAACAGTATAATCTCGTGCTGCAAAAACAAACTGAAAATCGCGACTGCTACATATGGGACACTCAGAGTATACAATGACTGAAGATTCATATAATTGGGAATCCATAAGAAAAGGCATTATGCAGATATCTATATTAAAAGTAAAAAAACCTCTGCGTGGTTTATAGATTTATAAGTCCGAATGGTTGGAAGAAATGGGAGATCGGTACATTCTAAAGTGGGGAAAGATCTCTTTACAAGAAAATTCCCCTAAACTTTTCCGTATAGTTTTATTAAAACATAGGTCTCTAGATATTAAGCATAATTCTGGACGGGTCTTCCAGTCTTTCTTTCACTCTTACTAGGAAACTAACAGCTTCTTTTCCATCAATTATTCTGTGATCGTAGGAAAGTGCAACATACATAATAGGTCGAATTTCTACTGCACCATTGACAGCCATAGGTCGTTGAACGATATTGTGCATCCCCAATATTGCCGACTGCGGAGGATTAATGATGGGAGTAGATAGCATTGAGCCAAAAATACCTCCATTAGTAATCGTAAATGTGCCTCCCGTCATTTCTTCAATCGAGATCTTATTTTCACGTGCTTTCAGTGCATAGTGTAAAATAGCTTGTTCTATCTCGTTAAAGCTCATCAGATGTGCATTGCGAATAACTGGTACGACTAATCCTCTTTCTGTACTCACGGCAATACCCATGTCCACAAAATTATTGAACACCATTTCTTTATCTTCTATTCGAGCATTGACAGCTGGGAATTCCATCAATGCCATAGAGCAAGCCTTTGTAAAGAAAGACATAAACCCTAGCCCTACACCATGTGTCTCCTTAAACTTCTCCTTGTACTGTTTTCTGACATCCATGATTGCCTTCATATCTACCTCATTGAAGGTAGTCAGCATGGCCGTTTCATTCTTGACTGATACTAATCTTTGAGCAATTTTTCTACGTAGAGAGCTCATCTTTTCTCTACTTTCCGTGCGTTCATACCCATTACTCACTACTGGCATTTCAGGAATGGGTCTCGACTCTTTCTCTTTGGGTGCAGAAGATGGCTCTTTGGGGGCTGGAGCTGGAGCTTGAGAAGGTTTGTAATTAACTACGTCTGCCTTGGTAATCCTTCCTCCTCGACCTGATCCAGACACTTGGGAAGGCTCAATACCCTTCTCTTTCATCATTTTGTCAGCAGATACAGATGGAACTCCTTTAGCATAACTATCATTTTGATCGCCATTTGAAGAAGGTGCCGGGGACGCTTGTTGAACAGGAGCAGCCTCTTCCTTTTTTTCAGGCTGTGAAGCAGTACCTTCTCCTTCTGTATCAATACGTGCGATAACCTGACCAACTTCTACTACATCACCTTCATTTGCAATAATTTCTATGGTTCCGGCGGACTCAGCATTTACAGTGAGGGTTGCTTTATCTGAATTGATTTCTGCAACTTCCGCATCCATATCTACATAGGTGCCACTTTCTACCAACCAAGCTTCTATTTCTACTTCGGTAATGGATTCTCCGGGACTGGGGACTTTGACTTCTACGATCATGGAATATATTTTTTACGTTGTATTTGTATATTTAACTTTACGATAGTATACGGTTTTGCTCAATAAGTGCGGAATTAATTCCGCACTTATTGATATTTAGTCCTTCCACTTACTTATGCTTCATGAAGAACTAATCCACATGCTATCTTTATGGTAAAACTAATATAAAATTCTTGTTATTCCATACCATTGGAGGCTAGGGGCCAGGGCAAACGCACTAAAATCATTAACAGCTGCTAGTCAGAAGCTTACGTTTATCCAATATCTAAATACTTTGATTTTAATCAATTGATAATGAATTATTCATGAAATTTGGTGCGTTCACCCTTGGTCAAGGTCTGAGCGGCTATACTCATGTAAAAAACCTTAATCATAACCAACATCATAGATGCACCCATCATATCAATAACCACGTCTCGCAGTGTACCCGTACGACCCGGTATGAATGTTTGGTGAAACTCATCGCTAAGAGAATATAAAAGGCAAAAAGCCAGACTGTATCCAAGACTCATTGCCCTGGTTTTGTATAAAACGATTACGCGAAATGTTTGCAAAAACAATACGGCGTATTCCGTCATATGTGCGATTTTCCTGATTAACCAGCCCCATGCCCCTTGACCTGTACCTTCATTTGCTAAATATAACAATTGGAGTATCTTTTTAATAAATGCTTTTACAGATTCACTTAGGTTCGAGGAGCTCACTCCGTCTTGATGTGAAAGTATAAAAATAAGTATAATCCAAATGAGCCATAATGTCCATCGTAACCACTTTGGATGATCCATAAATATTTAGATATTTTTCATTGATATAAATTCCCCTTTTTAGGTTTCCATATACTTCGAAATAGTAAACGCAGCAGGTAGGCTATCAACATTCCCGAAAGTAAACCCACTATGGCATAGAGTAGCCCTACTTCATGGAGAGGGATCATAGGTTGATAATTTACTGCCTGGTCATAAGAAGGATTCCAATTTGAGTATAGCCACCAGGGACGCTGCCATTTAGGGATTGTTCTAAGTGTATCGATGAGCTGCGTAACCTCCTGATAGCTCTCTAGCTTATTAAGTCTTGCTCGACCTTCGGTACGCAGTAAGGAGTCCTCGCTATTTGCCAGACGATCAAGGAAATTTTCAACAGATTCACCATTTTCTTCTGCTTGCTCTTCTATCGTAGCTATATCCGATTCGAGTTCCTGTTGGGTGCGCACCAGCACAGCTTCATATTGATCAACATATGAGGGTGCCTGAGCGAATAGAATAGCTATAGCAGTACAAATCACTCTGTCTATTAGACCTCCTAAGAATCGTAACATATCCTCCTTTATTTAATACTGAATATTCTTTATCTAGAACAATCAAATAACGATAATTATTGGCAATATCCCTATTGATGTGACAGAGGGAATAGACTGAGGGAAGACCTAACATATGTATATAAAAAAACTAGGGGACTCAATCCCATTGGGAGAGTCAACCCTAGCCCTTGCTCTTGTAATCCAGGATTATTGCCCTTTCACTAGACAAACTTAAGGAAAATATATTTCAACTGGAATATAATTGCATGAATGGTTACAACCATGGGTTAAATGGTTATGTCAATTGATATTACCAATAAAAGAAATAGTCGATTGGTGTTATTTCCGACACATGGTCCAATATGAGGTTTCGTCTTACTTAATTCCTTGGCTGTTAAGAAGTCGATGATAATCTCTTGCATATGCCAAATGTTCTTGCAGTGTCTCTGAAAAATGATGATATCCAGAACCATCTGCTCGGGCACACATATACATATAATCGTGCCTTTCACCATTTAACACAGCATCTATAGAGGGAATCGTTGGAGTACAAATCGGGCCAGGGGGTATCCCTTCATACATGTAGGTATTGTAGGGAGAATCTATTTCCAGATGAATATTTAATACTCTTTTCAATGAAAAATCTCCAACAGCATACTTTACAGTTGGGTCTGCTTCTAATCTCCAGTTCTTTCTTACACGATTTAAGTATATACCAGCTACTGCAGGTTTTTCATCCTCTTTATTGGTTTCTTCTTCAACAATCGAGGCCAGGGTCATTACTTCCAACCTTGTCAGTTTCCACTGCTCTCTTTTCGATTCCCTCTCCTCATTCCAAAATGCTCTGTACTCCTTGTACATTCGATCGACAAAATCTTTAGGAGATATATTCCAATACACTTCATAAGTATTAGGAATAAATATGGCCAGAACGTTTTCTGGTGTAAGCTTGGCCAAACGATTGAGGTATGATTCGTCCTGAAGTACTGCTAGTAAATCTTGTTCAGACATTTCTAAGCGTTCACTTGCATGACTGACAAAATCTTCAACTCTGCGGAACTTATTGAATGTAAAGTTGATGGGTTCTTGTTTCCCTGATCTCAACAATCTAACAAGCTGACGATTATTCATACCATCTTCTATTACATATCTTCCAGGGTACACATGTCGTGGATAATTCATGTACTCTGCTACGCGATGAAAGCTTTTTACATCTACAATGATGTTTTCATCTATCAATTTCTCCCCTACCTCATCATAAGTCATACCTGTTTCCACATAAAACTCAATTTGTTCCTGCCCGGAAGAGAGAGAGACATTGGAACCAAAAATAGGCCGATAAAAGTAAAAATAGGAAAGCAACACTACTACAAGAATGATCCACAAAAAATATTTGGCCAACTTTTTCATAACCTGAACGATATATCACATTACCTTTTTTCCTGACTAGTAAAAATGCTAAGTTACAGCAGAAGAATAACAATAAGATTTGAACAATGAGAGAAAGTTTACAATCTACACACAAATTTAAGCTTTGGACAAAACGGCTCAAACAAAATGGATTATTAATACATCATACGGAAGAAATTTATACAAGATACAATCATCGCAAGGAAGCACTATTTTCGTTGGTGCTATTGGATGCATCAACCCCCGAAGGCGACAAAATCCCTCCTATATGTTTTATCAAAGGAGAAGTTGTAAGTCTTTTGATCTGCCTGATCGATAGAGAAAGTAAAGAAAAACACCTCTTATTAGTTAAACAAAGAAGAATATGTAATGGTGACATCATTTATGAACACGTGGCAGGTATGGTAGATGGTGAACAACATCCTGCAGATATTGCCATTCAGGAGGCCAAGGAAGAAGCTGGCCTACACCTCATATCAGACCAAATATACCTGCTAAATGATGAACCCTACTATCCAAC
>CAZZEC010000189.1:0-9867 GCA_964652565.1 uncultured Bacteroidia bacterium | reverse complement strand
GCCTGATAGGTCTTTCCCGCTGATTTCATACCTTCTTCTACATTTCCCTCGCTATTCAATATTTTTCCTTTTTCCTCCACCTTAGCGTATTCTTCATAAGCTTCCTGGCAACTATGCTTTTTGGCAATCACATCATCATCCCAATCTATCTTAAGCTGCTTTTTGGCGGCAAATGCTTTTTCAATGGTCGTTGCCACTACACCAACGCCATATTCCATTTCAACTACATCTACTACTCCATTCATCTTCAGGATTTCTTCTTTATTAGATAAAGAAGGTTTAGCTCCATGAATTTTTCCTCGTTCAATAGCTCCATATACCATTTCTGGTACCGTTACATCCATTGAAAAGATAGCAGAACCATCTACCTTGGCAGGAATATCAAACCTGGGCATGATAGTTCCTATGAGACGATATTCTTCCGGACGTTTGAGTTGTTCGATGGGTATTTCCGGTACAGAATCAGGTATATCTATGATATTGACGATATCGCCATAGGAAATACTTTCATTACTCGCACTATGGACCACCTTACTTGGTTCTGTAGTCAATTCAGTTATAGGTACATTCCAGGCCTTAGCCACACTGTGCATAAGAATGTATCTCGCCTGTGCTCCTGCCTGGCGAAGCATGTCAAAGTAGCTTTTCACAGTAAAACTCCCCACTGTAAGCATAATCTTCCGATCCCCCCATTTCTGCAACCCATATGTTTCAACGTCGATAGGAGAATGCTCTATAATTACATTATCCCAGTCTGCATCCATTTCTTCTGCAAAAATAACCGGTAGCGCAGTCATAGATCCTTGCCCCATTTCCGCAGCAGGATTGTATATCAAGATCTGTCCGTCGGGCTGTATGTGTACCCAGGCATTGACTTGTTTTCTTCCGTTTGATATTGAAGGATCATTTCCTATGGCCCATTTTGGTATCATCGCCATGGCAGTTATACCAAAAGTGAATCCTCCTGTTGCCTTTAGGAACTTTCTTCGAGAAACAGATGTATATAAATCATTCATGATTCTAAGAGTTTTGAGATGCAATTTGTATGGCTTTTACTATTCTGAGATAGGTACCGCAACGACATAAGTTTCCATTCATGTACTGAATGATCTCATCCCGAGTAGGTTTGGGATTCTCTTCTAACAAGGCTGCCGCTTGCATAATTTGCCCTGATTGACAATATCCACACTGAGGAACCTGAGCTTCAATCCAGGCTTGCTGTAAAGGATGTGTTCCATCCTCAGATAATCCCTCAATAGTGGTTATTTCTTGATCTTCTTTCACAGAAGATACAGGTACTACACAGGAACGAATGGGATTACCATTGAGATGTACTGTACAAGCTCCGCATTGTGCTAACCCACATCCATATTTTGTGCCTGTTAATGCTAGTTGCTCTCGTATTACCCAAAGTAAAGGGGTATCTGGCTCTGATTCCACCTGGTGTGTGGTTCCATTAATTTTCAGTTTGAATTCTGCCATAGTAGTAAGATTGTTGAAGATAGGCTTACACACTAATTTACAAATAATAATATAGAATGTTGTAACTGTTCAAAAGGTCTGTGCAGTATTTCTTATCATACCTGATATATCCCATATTAATTTATAGTTAAAAACAAGTATCTAGCCTAACATACAATACAAAAAATAATAATTTCCACCCTGATTTATCGATTGTTTATCTGTAATTCCCCTTTAAAGCACTTTAAAATGAGAATATTCTCTCTATTAATATTTATTTCTCTTTTTTCGCTATCCCATGCCCAATATTCGGGAACTGTTTTTGAAGACAAAAACAAAAACGGAGCTCAGGATTCTGGCGAACCAGGTATCCAAGGCATTAAGGTATCCAATGGAGAACATGTTCTAATTACTAACTCAAGAGGAGAATTTACCCTACCCATATCCGATAGAGATCGCTTTATATTTATTACTACTCCTCACGGATACTATACGTCAAAATTTTATTTGGCAAACCATGGAGAGGATAATGACTATCACTTTGCTCTCACAAAAGTTCCCATGAGTGATACCTTTAGTTTTATTCATATATCTGATACAGAGACGTATGATAGTACACTCTGGGTTCAAATGCTCAGAGATTACAGCCTCCATCAGGAACCTGCATTTATCATGCATACGGGAGATATCTGCTATGAAGAAGGAATGAAATTCCATGCTGCAAAGGTCAATGATAGTACCATGGGATTGCCTGTACGATATTCAGTGGGCAATCACGATTTAGTAGAAGGAGATTATGGAGAGCAATTATATGAAGAACTTTTTGGTCCAGTATATTATTCCTTTGAGGTAGGAAAAGTCCATTTTATCGTTACTCCTATGCTACGAGGAGATTACAAACCCCAGTATACACAAGAGGATGTATATCGATGGCTTAAAAATGATCTGTCTACTTTGCCTGAGAATACCCCCATTATGATCTTCAACCACGATTTATTGAGAACTGATGAAGGATTTGTATACCGTATTAACGAAGATGAAGCGATTGACCTAGAAAGTTATAATCTTAGAGCTTGGGTGTATGGACATTGGCATAATCATTTTTACAGACCTCATGCCAATTCCAATGTGGTCAGTATTTGTACTGCCCCTCCTAACAAAGGAGGCATCGACCATTCCATATCGGCATTCAGGGTATTCTCTGTATCAGCAGATGGCTCATTCAATACAGAAATGATCCATTCCTATGTTGATCATCAATTAGTTATTTCCTCTCCTGCTCCGTCTAGCAGACTTACGTCAGAAGGTGATATCACAGTACTGGTCAACGCTTATAACAGCACAGGTCCTACGAAAAACATTACCTATACACTAGAAAATAACCCTCCCTTACCTTTAGAGAAACACAGTAATTGGTCATGGATGAGCCAGACCCCCTATAAAGATGAATGGAAAGATAAGGATTCCCTGCAAATTAAGGTAGTTGGAGAATTTGCAGATGGAATGACCATTGAAAAAAAGAAACAATTTTCTGTTTTGCCCTATCAAGGTACCTCCTCACAACAGTCATGGCCCAACTTTCTCATGAATTCGCAAAGGTCGCCTGACAAGATAGATCATGTGGACATACCCCTTACGCTTGATTGGGTTACTAATGTGGGGTCCAATATTTATCATTCTTCCCCAATAGTACACAATGGAAAACTGTTTATTGCATCATTTGACGATGGAGATGCTCAAAATTGTTATGTATATGCCTATGATGTCACAAATGGCGAACTGATTTGGAAAACCCATACAAGAAATTCTGTCAAGCATACCCTTGCATATGAAGATGGTTTCATTGTTGCAGCAGACCAAATTGGGTATGTATATGCACTGGATTCAGAATCTGGTAACTTAATTTGGGAGAAAGACCTGGAGCTTAATATACTACCTACCTATGTCAGCGGTGTATTAATACATGATGGGACCGTTTTTGCAGGGGATGGAAAACAGTTTAGTGCCTTAACATTAGATGAGGGTGAGATTTTATGGACCAATGATCAATGGCCACAAGGTGAAGGTAGTCCTTCACCTCCCAGTATTGGGGATAGCGTAGTTGTTGCTGGATCTAATTGGCGACATCTTTATGCGTTTCACGCATACACAGGAAAGCCACTTTGGAACAAAACTGATCATGGGTTGCGGTTTAGAAATGCTGCTCCAGTATTCCATAAAGGATACTTCTACACTACAGCAAGGAATGCATTATTTAAAATTGCTCCTAAAACGGGAAGAGTTGTGTTGATGTCTGAAACTCCCTTCAATCTCAATACTTCCTCTTCACCTGCAATTATAGACGATCTATTGATAATTGGTACCGTAGATGCAGGTCTTAGGGCATTTGACCTTACAACCTTCAAAGAAGTATGGCACTTTGATACTCGACCGGCACTTTCAGTAAGTGCTCCATACTCCGGCCCCAGAGTAAAGACCGTTGCAGCATCACCCGTGATTGCTGGTGATTATGTATATATTGGAGGCCTGGACGGACTTTTTTATTGCCTGGATGCACATACGGGTAACTTACACTGGTCTATTGAACTCGGAGCGCCTATTTTTAGCACAATTGCCATTACAGATGGCTACATCTATCTGAGCGATTTGGGAGGAAATGTATACAAATTCAGTCAACACAATTAATCACCTTTCCACGAAGTTTGCCAGTTACTGAAAAGTAGCTTCCCAGGTTTTGTGCATGAAGCCTTGTTGTTGCAAAAATGTATTTGTTTCCTGCTGAGTAGCATTGAAAGGAATGGTTTTGAGGGTCATTTTAGTTTTACCATTGAGATCCTCAAATATCAGGGTCGACTGTAAAATTAAGCGCTCCAGGTCCTAAGGTGCCAGGTAATTTTACATTGTTCATCAATCTGGATTGATAGTCATTCCAGCTCTCACCATCATGGATACTGCTGAATATCGATTTGAATTTCAAAAGATAAGCCTCTTTGTGGGTTAGATTGGTCAAATCTTCTTGACCATATAAATCAGTAAAACAACCCCATTGGTAACCTAAAAGAGCAAGGGTAAGAATAGTATATTTATAAGCGGAATTCATAATTATATAGCATTGGACTTTTCATGAAAATAATTTACACCCCTTGGTTTAAATTTACGAAATGCTATCTAATATTCATCCCTTTTTTTCCTTATTTTCACTTTGCGCACTACCACCCATTAACTTCAAATTATATGAAATCTGCTACTACCTCATATTCAAGTAAAAGACTGCTATCTGTTGACGCTCTTAGGGGATTTGATATGTTGATGATCTCCGGTGCAGGGAGCTTCTTCGTACTCTTGGAAGGGAAAACACAACTTTCCTGGGTAAATGCCTTAGCGGCACAGTTTGCTCACCCTTCGTGGAACGGTTTTACCTTTTACGATTTCATATTTCCGCTGTTTCTATTCATTTCTGGAGTTTCATTGTCATTTTCATTGAGTAGTGGCTTATCAAAAGGAAAGTCAAAACATGAGTTATACCGAAAAGTAGCTATACGTATGTTTATTCTGATTGCATTGGGAATACTATACAAGAATGCCCCTGTACCCTGGTTTGAACCAGGCAATATACGATTTGTAAGTGTATTGGGAAGGATAGGATTCGCAGGCATGATAGCTACACTTATATATGTCAATTTTGACACTCGTGGCAAAATTCTGTGGATCATGGGCATCTTACTCGGTTATTATGCAGCTCTATATTTGATACCTGTACCCGGATACGGTGCTGGAGATCTTTCCTTTGAAGGGAACTTAGTAGGTTGGTTTGATCGCACTTTTCTTCCAGGCCGATTATTACAAAAGACATATGATGAATTGGGTCTCTTGACACAATTTCCCGCCTTATGCCTTACTGTCATAGGGACCCTGGCCGGAGATGTGCTTAGATCTGATCGAAAGGATACGAGTAAGTTACAATTACTCATTGTTTCGGGAATAGTCTGTATGAGTATAGGATTAATATGGGGATTGCATTTTCCCATTAATAAGCACCTATGGACCAGTTCATTTATCTTTCTCACGGGAGGAATGGCTTTATTAATGCTGAGTCTGTTTTATGGTATTATTGAGATAGCGGGTTATAGAAAATGGGCATTTTTCTTCCAGGTTATTGGACTCAATTCACTTGTCATATACCTGGGATATAGGTTTATCAATTTTCGACATACTTCTCGTTTGCTATTTGAAGGGTTTTATATTCACTCACCTGAACCCTGGCATGAGGTCTGGCAGACGCTGGGAGCACTTTGTTTAGTATGGATATTTCTATACATCTTGTATCGGCTCAACATTTTTGTAAAAGTGTAAGTTAGTTTAGGGAAATCGTAACTTAAACGAAAATTAAAACCATACCCAGTCACGTGCTGAGAAGTCGACATCATATTACAATAATCTATGCAAACAGAATCCAATACTCCTTCTAAACCCCATTTACCTGAGTTGCCTTTAGATGCTTGGGAAAATAGCAAAATGACCTTGCATCTCATGTTGCAAATCATTGGCAAAATTCGACTGGGAGTAATGCCGAGGAAAAATCACTGGTGGTACATTACAGAATACGTCAGTGCCAAGGGAATCACTACTAATGAAATGCCTTATAATGACGGTCAGGATCTGTTTGAGATACTTCTTAACCTACAGGAACATAAGCTGGAAATAACTACAAGCCAGGGGGCGTATATATCCTTTGAACTCAAAGGTATAAGCGTTGCTTCATTTTATGAGCAACTATTTCAACATTTACATGAGTTGAATATTTCTGTTGAAATACTCGATAAGCCCTTTGATATGGCAGTAGATACACCCTTTAAAGACATCACTGAGTATGTATATGAAAACGAAGAATATATACAGCGTTTTTGGAGAATTATGATCTGGATCAGCGGAGTATTTAAAGAATTTAGTGGCCGCTTTTATGGTAAAACCTGCCCTGTTCATATCTATTGGCACCACATGGATTTGACGGTTACCCGATTTTCTGGAAGAAAAGGACCACCTATAGGATCTGATTGGCGTATTTCTGACAAAGATGCCTATACACACGAGGTTATCAGCTTTGGTTTTTGGGCTGGAGATGAATCGGTACGTGAACCGGCTTTTTATTCGTACACATACCCATCTCCTGAAGGATTAGAAAAAGAACCGCTAAACCCAGACTATGCAAATTGGATTATTTCCAATGGTAGCCCTATGGCTTTTATTACGTACAATGACCTAAGAAATAGCAATGACCCACACAAAGATCTATTAGATTTTATGGAGTCCAGTTATCAGGCAGGAGCAAAATTGGCTAAATGGGATTTCGCAGCCAATGCAGTTCCATCTTTAGATGAGATGTAGGTTCTTTAGACCACAGACGACGGACGATGGACCACGGACGACGGACGACGGACAACAGTTTAACAATATAGCAATACATCAATATAACAATATAGCAATACCACTTTATATTTGCTTTTTCCACAATCAATCGTTATATTGCAATATAATTATGAATACATGGGTGTTACTCGTACGGATCTATTTTCTACAGAACAGAATCAACTGGCACAAATTGCCAAAGCGTTTGCTCATCCTGCTCGGGTAGCCATTATCGAATATTTACTCAAAACCAATACCTGTATCAATGGCGACTTAGTACAAGAATTGGGCTTAGCTCAAGCTACCATAAGCCAACATTTGAGAGAATTGAAAACCATAGGGATTATACAAGGAACTATAGAAGGAGTATCGGTATGCTATTGTATTGACCAGCGCAGATGGAAAGAAATTCAATCGGCATTCAATCATTTGTTTGAACAACTGGATATGCCCTCGTCATAGTCTTTCATAAATTAACATTTGTCAACTATTTTTTTATTATCATTCATCGCTTTATTGCAATAAATAAATTTAATATCATGAACACTTCAGACAATCTCAAAGAGATCGTAAAACAAAAGTATAGTCAAATAGCCTTACAATCAGATGAAAGCGCCTCTTGCTGTGGTGGTAGTTGCAATGATACTGGAGAAGTCACTAGTATCATGGCTGATGATTATCGTCAACTAGAAGGGTATCAGCCTGATGCTGATTTGGGATTAGGCTGTGGCCTACCTACTCAATTTGCTATGATCAAACCGGGAAATACCGTTATCGATCTGGGATCAGGAGCAGGGAATGACTGTTTTGTCGCTCGTCATGAGACAGGAGAGACGGGAAAAGTAATCGGAATCGATTTTAGCGAGCCTATGATCCAAAAAGCACGCATTAATGCAGAAAAATTGGGTTTTAATAATGTGGAATTTCGATATGGAGATATTGAACAGATGCCTGTATCCGATAATCTGGCTCATGTGATTGTCAGTAATTGTGTACTGAATCTTGTACCAAATAAACCAAATGTATTTGCAGATATATACCGCGTACTTACACCAGGAGGGCACTTTAGTATATCTGATATTGTTCTCCAGGGCAGCCTACCAGAAGCGCTTCGCAAAGACGCGGAAATGTATGCGGGATGTGTAGCAGGAGCTATCCCCAAAGATGAATATCTCCAACTCATCCACGATACAGGTTTTACCAACGTAGTAGTACAAAAAGAAAAGGTGATTCAATTACCAGAGGAAACACTAAGTAAACACCTCAATACTGAGGAGTTACATGCGTTTCATACAGGTGAAATAGGTATTTACAGCATTACTGTTTACGCTGAAAAGCCCTCGAACTAGTTATGAAGTCCTTCTAATCTTAAATATCGTAGCAATAATTCAGGACGATCCGTTTGTATGATATTGGCGCCGTGATCAATCACCCAGCCCCAATGTGCATCTGGATCGTCTTGTGCTTTATCATCTGTATGGCCAACATAGTCTATGCGATCGCGCCTAAATAATGAATCCAGCCTTTGACTATTTCCGCCTGGATTAACTCAATTAGCTCTAGATCAGTATATTGCTCATTTTCAGACATGCTTAGCTATTCAATAGCTAAGTAAAGATAGGGGTATATCATTGTATGTTAATAAGCTTGCCCATACAATCTTCATATACTAAATTCCGAGATTCATACATCTTTGAAGTAACTGATAAAAGCATTTGTACTTGTACCTTCGTTACTGAGGGGAAGTTTTCAAGAAACTCATCCATATTCTCCCCAATTTCAAGGTAGTCAAATAGGCTTTTAATGGGAACACGTGTACCTTTAAACACTGAAGTACCTCCCATAACCTCTGGGTCGATAGAAACTACATCTTGAATTCTCATCGTTCGATAATTGGTTATCTTCATTGATTATTTACTAATTTTACAATAAGTAGTTGCTTTGAAGAAACAAATTATCAAACTCCTACTCTCTAATCCACCTCACTTTGTACAAATCTACTCCAGGAAAGGAAAAATATCGATTGCCATCCAGCAGATACACATGATGTGACCACCAACTGATCTCCGCCTGGATATAGGCTACCTGACTGCTTTCAGGATGAAAGCTGACAGCTTTTACATCCTCGCGACCTTCCAGGGGTTCAAAGGGAGAAAACTTTTCCGTTTTTTTATCAAATATCCATACACTCTCATGCTCTGTTAATAGCAGTTTATCTGGTTGTTGAGGAATGGCGACTAAATCATGTCCGCTAAAACCAGGAATGGTCCATGAATGTACCTGTACCAACTTGGGATAGTCTGTATCCCATTCCTTGAGCTGATAAGCCCTGAGTACATCGTATCCCAACGCGTACAGTAATTTCCTGTTGGTATCCCAAACTACGCCATGTGCGGAATATAGACTATCTTGAAATAACGGTGTTTCTGATTCTTTACTATCATATACTTCCAGGCGATTCCCTTTTTCATTGGTAGAACCTGCAACTACAATTCTGTCTCCTGGAAGCCACTCAATAGAATGAGCGTTTCCAACATTCGCATAAAAGATTGTTTCTTTGGTAGCACGATCAATCAACGCGACTCCATTAGAAGAAGAACTCACCAATATCTTTCTACCTTCATCTACTGGTTTACAATCATCCAGACTTCTCAAATATGTTAAACGATATATACCCGGGAGATCAAAAGCTTCAGATGCCTTCCATCTCCAGGTAACAAAGGGGACTGTGTCCTGTGATTGCTTAGGATCAAATATAATTACCTGATTATCCCCACAAACCATCAGTTGATAGGAGTCAGTTTGGGATAAGCATCCTAATGGAATTAATAAAAAAATTATAACAATTATTTTGAGGTAATAGATCTTCATTGAATAGGTGTAAAGCCGTAATTATCCGTCATGCGCAAAAATTAAACAGCCAATATTAACACACATATGTCTGGGTATTAATTATTATTGATAAATGCCTGTTAGGTATTAAGTGGTACGACATATTTA
>CAZZEC010000188.1:0-9885 GCA_964652565.1 uncultured Bacteroidia bacterium | reverse complement strand
ATTTACAATAAAAGAAATATCAATGATTTGAGTAGTGGGGAACTCAAATTGATATTACAAGTCATGAAGGAAGTGAGCGACCTTCAAATTTCTCATGCAGATATTAACGAAAATAATATCCTGGTTGTATCCAAGAGAAAATGGGGGTTACAACGAGACATGACCATTAGTTTGGTAGGCTTTACTTCACATGACATCACTAAAGAAGAAATGGAAAAACAAGTCCACGACATGTGGAGTCGTTTGCTAGGGGATGAATTCTATCAAAAATTTAGAAAAAAGTTTAACATTTAAGAAGGTCTATCCAGCCTCCTAAGCGGATACGTCTTCTTTTAAACATGCTGCACATCGTATGAATGATTCGAGAAGAAGCTTTTCTCGGCTCAATGATCATTTATTGCAAATAAATGAGGCTGAGAGAAGAAAACGTATCCTCCTGATTTGGAGTATTTCTGCATTTGTCTTTTTATGTATGTTGCTGACATTTTTTATCTCTTTTAAGAGATCTTCTCACAAAACTGAAGATCAAAATAAGCTCAGCATACATTCATCAGAACAAGGCAACAGCACCTTGACCATTGATGATGCTCAGGATAGTATCACCTACTCGGAAAGGGTTGATGAAACCTCAAGTGGTAACAGCTATTTACCCTTACAAGATGAAGACCCATTTGATAATACACCCAGTAGTGATACGCTCTTTCCAGAAACACCACAACTTGAACCGTATATTGATCCTTCAACATTAGAGCGTGAAACACCTGCTCCCATACATTCTCCAGATACCTATCACTTACCTGAGAAGCGGTCTATACATGAACTTCAAATGGATCAAATTTTACCCGAAATTTTTTCCAAGAATGAATTCATGGGACTGGACTCTATTTCAATCAATGAAGACAGTCTCAATACCATTTTATCCCCCTTACATGGTATACAGAGGGGAAGAAAGATCGATACGATAGTTTCACAAGTAGATGTCTTACCGCTATTTCCAGGAGGAAGGGTAGCGCTATCTCAGTACATACGTGAAAACATCATTTATCCTGAAGAAGCTATTCAACAGCAAATTGAAGGGACAGTATTTGTGAGGTTTATCGTGGAAGTTGATGGATCAATAAGCAATCCCATTATCATCAAAAGTTTGGGACAAGAATTTGATAACGAGGCTATCAAATTAATTATGAATATGCCTCCCTGGCAGCCTGGAAGGAAACAAGGCCAACTCGTTCCTGCATATCGAGAGCTTGGGATTATCTTTAAATTATTTTAGGGATGTTTATTATCCCACTTAGGCAAGTATTAAGCATCGTTCGTTTTCTTACATATAAAAATTTATTATTTTTATTCAGTACATTGAATTTAGCTGTAATTAATCTGATACCTTTTGGCAGAGCTTATTAAGAATGACCGCAAAGTAATCAATGGCTGGGCTATGTATGACTGGGCCAACTCTGTATTTATGTTGGTAATTACATCAGCAGTATTTCCAGCATACTACAATCAGGTTACCAGAGTAGGAGAGAGCAGCATTGTTACTGTCCTGGGCTTTCAATTAGAAAATACAGCTGCTTATTCGGTTACGCTGGGTATTGCATTTGGAATTATTGCGCTAATATCTCCCTTTTTATCTGGGATTTCTGATTATACAGGTAACCCCAGAATTTTTATGAAGTTCTTTTGCTATTTGGGTGCTATATCCTGTTCCGTGCTATTCTTTTTCAAGGGAGAAAATATACATTTGGCACTTGGGGGATTGCTGTTTGCAACCATTGGATATTCTGGTAGTATCGTTTTTTACAATGCCTATTTACCAGAAATTGCGACCGAAGATATGCAAGACAAAGTGAGTGCTCGAGGGTATACCCTCGGATATATTGGCGCATGTACCCTCTTGATCATGAATCTTATCGTTATTCTCAATAGAGAAGCTATGGGAATACAGGACCCTACCCTCCCCCCTCGTATTGCTTTCCTGACTACGGGTATATGGTGGATTGCATTTGCTCAGATTCCTTTTCTAAGGCTGCCCAGAAAGATATTTACCAAAAAATTTGAAGGTCATTATCTGATGAATGGATATATGGAACTCAAAAAAGTTTGGAACCATTTGAAACATGAACGGAATCTTCGCGTGTTTCTTTGGGCCTTCTTTTTTTACATCATGGGATTGCAAACCGTCATGTTCATGGCTGCATCTTTTGGTGAAAAGGAGGTCCACCTTGCTACGCAGGAACTTATTATCATTGTATTGATCAATCAACTGGTAGGGACAATAGGTGCTTATGCTTTTGCCAATCTATCCAAGAAATACGGAAATATTGTAGGTCTTATGTTAGCAGTCCTAACCTGGATAGGTATAAGTATAAGCGCATATTTTATCACCAATGCTATCGAGTTTTATGTCGCCGCAGTGGCTATTGGCCTCGTTATGGGCGGAATCCAGGCACTTTCTCGCTCTACCTATTCCAAAATGATTCCTAAAACCCATAATAATACTGCCTATTTCAGCTTCTATGATGTTACAGAAAAGTTAGCCATCATGTGTGGGTTATTTATGTTTGGCTATCTGGATAATCTCACTGGTAGCATGCGAAATTCTATTGTCGCATTGGCCATATTTTTTATTATTGGCTTTCTGATTCTCATTCGACTCTATCAACTCATCAGGTCTACATTTAGTAGTAGCCAACAATCTACACTGATGGGGAATAACACCTAGTTTTGTCATTCTACCAGTTATATGTTCACCATCCTGTTTGGTGTATCAAATGAATATTCAAAATAGTTACACTTACATGAAGGATTAGTATCTAGTAGACAAAAAACGAAACATTATATCCAAAAATCCCGTTTTTTTATTAGAGGATGTAATAATTATTTACATTTATGTTCTTGTAAATTATAATCCGTAAATTTTTTATGAATACTAATACAACCAATACCTACCCTGATACTATGCAAAATCAATTAGAACCTCGAACTAAACATTTATTGTCAAAATTGTACCAATCTGAGTCAAAGTTGGTTCAGAAAAGGAACTCCTTGATAGAGCACCTTGAGGAGATTGACAATCAGATAGAAGATATAGTGAAGCAGAGAAGTCAGTTGTCAGATGATTTAAAGAAGATTTCCGAATCTGGCTCTGATGGAGATTTAGAACAATTTGAAAAGTTGTTGGAAGATGTTGAGGAAAAGCAAAGATGGTGGGCATCAAAAGCTGCGGAACAAGTGCTTGAAACGGCATCCCAACGTGTATCTACGTTTGCTGATCGTGCTGCTGATGCAGGAAAAACTACATGGGAACGCCTTCGATCTACATTTAGCATTTCCAAAGATAACTGGGAAGATGTTAGAGATGCATATCAAAAAGAAGCTCAAACTACCGTTGAAAAAATAGATCAGCAAATAAAAGTATTGGAGGGAAAGATGGGAGAAGCTACAGAGGAAGTGAAAGGAACTATTGAATCACAGAAGAAAGATCTTACTGAATCTCGTCAAAAGGTAAATGAGCAAATCACTCAACTTAAAAATGCAACTAAAGAAGCATGGGATGATGTAGAGAAAAAAGTGGAAAATACAGTAGATCAAGCGAAAAAGGCATTGAAAAACTATACTTCCTAACACATAGTAGGGTGACAAATTTTCTCCGAAATTACGGGTATTACCTGTAATTTCGGTTTTTTATTTTAAAGAGGTGTTTGCATATTAGATAGATATAAATCGAATTCCTTACATGTTATGAATTCATTACAGCTATCAAACTATGCGTTATACTCTGTTTTCATTCCTTTTCTTATTTTTATCCAATCATTTCCTGGGACAACATGTCGAATCTGATCTTACTGTAAACCCCGAAAACGTTACAATTGCACGTGATCGTTGGGGAATAGCACATATTTATGCTCCTACAGACCCTGAAGTCGCATATGGATTAGCATGGGCACAAGCAGAAGATAATTTTGAAACGATACAACAGACGCTCCTTTTTACCCGAGGAATGTTGGGGAAAGTATATGGGAAAGATGGTGCACCGGCAGATTTTTTTTCCAAGATGCTAAGGTTTTATGAACGATTTGAAACCATCACTGATCAGGAGGTATCCCCAGTGTTTATGGATTATCTCGAAGGATATTGTCAAGGTATCAATGCCTATTCTCAAGCACATCGTAAAGAAGTGTTACACAAAAAGCTATTTCCTGTTACGCCTAAAGATATACTGTTAAGTTATCCTTCAAAAATTGCAGAATTTATGGGACTCGGGAATACGGTCTCTGGAATACTTAGTGGAAGAGGATATGATAAAGCTGCAAATGAAGTAACCTTCAGCCAAAAAGGATCTAATGCATTTGCATTCAGCCGCAACATGACTACTGATGGTCGGACCTACCTTATAGGTAACCCCCACGTTGAGATTAGTGGCCCCGAAGCATTTTATGAGGTCCATGTATCGAGTGAGGAAGGGTTAAACTTTCACGGTGCGATGTTTCCAGGTTCAGTATCGCCTCAAATTGGGACAAATCCTCATTTAGGCTGGTCCCATACCAATAATTATTACGACCACACAGATGTATTTCTTCTCAAGATGCATCCTACCCAACCTAATCTTTATGAATTTGATGGAGAATGGATTCCCCTGGATGTGCATGAAATTAAGTTATCTGTCAAATTAAAATGGCTACCATTTCCACTTACAGTCAAACGCACTGCTTATTGGAGCAAATATGGTCCAACCTTGCAAAGTCCCGATGGAAATTACTTAGCCATGCGTATGGCTACACTCTTTAACATTCGCGCTCCTGAACAGTGGTACAGAATGAACAGAGCCTCACACTTTGAAGAATTCAAGCAGGCCTTGGAATGGGAAGGGCTCCCATATTTCAATATTACCTATGCGGATAAGGATGATAATATATTCTATATCTTTAATGGATTATTTCCCCAACGAGCGGAAGGTTACAATTGGGATAAGGTAGTACCAGGGAATAGTTCTGAAACACTCTGGACAAGCTATATTCCCTTAAAAGAGCGCCCTCAAATTCAAAACCCTACCTGTGGTTACGTCTACAATGTGAATCATAGTCCCTTTAAATGTACCTGCAAAACTCGATGGCTAGACCAGGATGATTATGATCCCCTTGTCAATTACAATAGAATTATTGACGACCTTCCTCGCAGTCTTAGATTTAGAGAATTATATAGGGAAGGCGATACGATTTCTATGTCCCGGCTGAAACAGATCAAATACGATGCTACCTTCCCCCAGGATCATTACGCGACACCTATTATACGTCAATTTCAAAACTATGACAGTGATACTTACGAAGAGTTACTTGCTCCATTGAAAGACTGGAATATGGAGGTCTCACTCGACCAAGTCGCACCTACGATTGCCTATCTACTTTTTGAAAGCCTCTTTTCTCAGGATATAAATCTGGAAAAGGAAGCGGGAAATATCCCAGATGAATATATAGAACAAGCCCTTTCTTTTACATACTACCACTTAAGGAAATACTTTGGAAAGCTGGATGTTCCATTTAGGGAATTTTCAAGGTTTAAAAGAGGAGATAAGGAATTGCCTATTTATGGATTTTGGAATAAGCTCGCCGCCAGATGGGGAGATATCAATGAAGAAAATGGCAAATTTTATGCAAAGGGTGGAGACAACTTCATGATGTTTGTCCAATATGATACAGAAGGGGTAGTTGAATTTGAAACGATTGTCCCCTTTGGTAATTCTAGTAAACCCGATAGTCCGCATTTTACAGATCAAATGGAACTCTATTCAAATCAGGGAACAAAAAAAATGACCTTAGACAAAGAAGAGATCATGAAAAATGCAGAGCGGATTTACCATCCAAAATAGCCGCAAAAGGTTGCTGGTAGAAAACTCCCATGTATCCCTGTCTGTTTTAACGGATCATTATTCATTTTTCTGATAAATGATGGTTTGGCACCGTGAAACATTAATTCTGGCATTTGCTTTGTTTTTCCTTTAATACGTAAGACAACACATTTCATAAGTCAAACCAAACCATATCTATGAAAAATATGAAAACTCCAATTTTCATCCTGGGATTTTTATGCTCAATGGTTACTGTTCAAGCTCAATTTTACACAGGTATTAGAGGAGGACTTCAATTGTCCACCTACAATGTAGAAACTTTAAGAAACAGGTTAAAAAATTCTCAGGGAATCAGCATTGCTGTTCCACTCACATATTTTATAGGAGAACATGTCAGCGTATATACAGAGTTAGCTTATACTCAACGAGGTTCACATGCTATATCCTTTCGTCAAGTCAGTGATCAATATGGCAATCCACTCATGGAAACTCAATCGATGCAGACTTCTGTAAATTATCTTGAAATTCCTTTTTTTCTCCGATTATCTTCAGCACAGAGAGGAGTTAATATTTATGGGTTTATTGGACCAGAACTCAGCATGGCTTTAGATGGTAAAACTATCATATCACGTGTCGATGGAACATTGCTGGAGGTACCCGCAGAAGAGATCTTAACAGTGGGAGGAAACAATGCCTATCTCGAAAGATGGGTGGTAGGTGCTGCATTTGGGTTGGGAATGACCGCGCCCGTAGGTGTTGGTAAATTACTACTAGAAGCACGCTTTCACCTGGGCGCGACAGATGCATTTGCCAATTCTCCTAATAACAAAATCACCAATCAGAGTACGCAGCTTTCTATGGGATATCTCGTCGAACTAAGTCGATAAATTCATGTGAAACGTTATCCGGCAGCGTGGGAAAGCTCATAATGTCGGATAGCTGTTTCTAAGCCGTCGGGCAGATTTGTTTTTGCTAGTGTCTGGTAATCGTAGGTAACGATCCAGCTTTCTATCAGTGCGGCAGCTCTTAAATGTGTCGAACTGACCATCAAATGGTCCATTTTTATTCTATCCGATTTAAATTCCGAAATATGTGTACCAATTATCACGGTGTCAGGGAAAGTAACCGGGAATATGTATTTACATTGAATATATCCTAGAATAGGTCCAATGCCTTGCCCTTCAATACTTAATGTAGTCTTTGGCATCCCCTGGAAAAAGTTAACCCTGGCGCTCTCCGCCCATCGTAAGTATACGGTTGCATTTACATGTTGAAATGCGTCCATTTCTCCCCATTGGACCTTTACCTCTTCTCTTATAGGATATTCTCGCAGTAACTCTTCTATTTTTTTACTCATATAACAGTTCTTAACGGACCCAAAGGTAAGGAATTCTATGTAAGGGAGAGATTCTTTGTAAAGCGCTAGTTATCTCTTCTAGGTAGGAATAGATCACATACACGTATCGATATTATCAAAAATGATATCTTTGTCGTTCAATGATTATTCATGTCAAATTTGGATTTAACTGACACTGGAGAGATAACCAAAGCTTATGTGATGATTCACGTAGCGGTAATGTTATTTGGCTTTACCGCTATATTGGGGCGACTGATTGATTTGCCGGGAGCTACAATCGTATGGTACAGGATGTTTTTGACAGGTATTAGTCTGTGTTTTTTTCCTTCTATTTTTAACCATATCCGAAAGATTTCCAGAGATCAACTCATACGAATAGCTGGAATTGGCATATTGGTCACCTTGCATTGGGTCGCATTTTATGAAGCTATTAAATACTCCAATGCAAGCATTACCCTCAGTTGTCTGGCTTCCACAAGCTTCTTTACTGCTATCATTGAGCCGCTTTTTTTCAGAACCAAAATTAAAGCCCCAGAGCTAATTTTGGGGAGTATGGTCATCGTAGGGTTCGTGTTTATATTTGGCTTCACAGGGGAGAACTATTATGTAGGGATGATTATTGCAATTATTTCGGCCATACTCGCAGCCATATTTAGTGTGTTGAATAAGACTATCGTCAGTAAACACAACATATATGCAATTACGCTCATCCAATTTATGTCAGGTGTTCTCTTTTTGTCCATCATGAGTCCTTTGTATCTCAAACTTTTTCCTCAAACCCAAGTCATACCTAGCAGTACGGATTGGTTTTACCTATTGGTATTAGCCTTATTATGTACTACACTTGCCTATACCCTGGCGATGAAGGCGCTCATATATCTGTCAGCTTTTACAACAAATTTGGCCATTAATCTCGAACCTGTATATGGTATCTTCATGGCCTATTTTATCCTCCATGAAGATGAAGATCTCAACATGGGATTCTATGCTGGGGCTGGGATCATATTGTGTGCCGTACTGTTGCATGCATGGATGAATAACCGCAAAAAATCATGGAAACGATAAGAAAGCTTATTCCCCATTTCGAACCTCCTCTTTTAGAACGATTGGAGTCTGAAGGATTTTTGCGAAAATTTGAAGCAGGATCTTATTTATTAAAACAGGGTAGCTATGTTCCTGGGCTACCTATTGTAGTGTCGGGAAAAGTAAAAGTGTTGAGAGAAGGAGAAGACAAAGATTTCTTATTGTATTATGTTCATGAGGGAGAGAGTTGTATCATGTCGTTTTCAGGTTGTATTCACCAGCAGACGAGCGAAGTTGCCGCCATCGTAGAAATACCCTCAGAAGTACTCATCATTCCTGCTGAAAAGCTCCCACATTGGCTAAGAGAATTTCCCTCCTTAAACAGGTTTGTCATGGATCTCTATCAAAAGAGATATCTCGATTTACTGAACACACTAGATCAATTGGTTTTTTACAAGCTGGAAGATCGGATATTGAAGTATCTGGAAAGACAATTGGAAGGTAGCGATATGGATATTGTATCTACCACTCACCTAAATATTGCCACTGATTTAGGTTCATCCAGAGAAGTTATTACACGCGTGCTAAAGAAGCTCGAAGTGGCGGGAAAAATCGAGCAAAGCAATCAAGGTATTCGTTTGAAATCCCCATAATTTATCAACGCATGTGACATTTGTCACCTTTTCAGCTTGCTTCCTTTAGTAAATTGGGATATATACAAAAGTACATAGTTCATTACTTGCATAAATTTTTACATCATGAAAAAAAATATGAACGGTGCAGATCGTATTATCCGAATTTTGATAGCGGTTGCTGTAGGTGTACTGTATTACTTGGGAGTAATTAGCGGCACCTTAGCTATTATCTTAGGAGTTGTTGCAGTTATTTTCCTCATCACGGGATTCGTAAGTTTTTGTCCGCTTTACAAGGCATTGGGTATCCGCACGTACAAGAAAAATTAGGTTTAGGTCAGTATCGCATGGAAAGGGGAGTGCTGTGCTCCTCTTTTTTATAAGGTATATCCAAAAAGAGTAGTTGTATTAAATCTTACCCATATAAAAAAGAGGAAGTCCTCGATTTGACTTCCTCCCGTGACACTGATGCTAGGGAAATGATATATATCAGCTTCCTATAAGCACAATCTTTTATATAAGCGTTTTATATACTTTGATTTCTTACATATTCAAATGTACTATTTCATTTAATAATATTATTTAATTTTCGATCAATTGTGGTTTTCGTAGGATAAATTACCAAAAGAGGTTATTAATTTGATCGAAAAAAAGGAAAGCGTGTCCCAGGATAGGACACGCTGATGTAGTGATGGCAGCAATTACTATGAGATTAAGGAAATGGGCTGCCTCACTTTCACATTATCACACCTCTAATAATGTGGACAGCCCATGTATCTATAAAAAGTGATGGTTTAGCTAATTAATGGACATATCTTGGGCGTTTTCTATTGAGATACATACTAATTATCAGGTCGTTTCTTGGGGCGTTCTCTGGCTCAACAAACACTCGATGATAACAATAACATTTCTTTGGGCGTTTTCTATCACTATTTCTTGAGATACATACTAATTATCAGGTCGTTTCTTGGGGCGTTCTCTCTGGCTCAATAGACACTCGATGATAACATTGACATTTCTTTGCGTTT
>CAZZEC010000187.1:7256-9927 GCA_964652565.1 uncultured Bacteroidia bacterium | reverse complement strand
GAATGGGCAAAAGCACAAGGATATACTTCTATCCGTTTCAAAACACTCAACCGACATAAGGCGATGCAAATTTTTGCGTTAAAGCAAGGGTTCGATATTATTCAGATCGAACAGCGCACTGAAAGAGCAGACTACAGCATTTGGATGGAGAAACAATTGTAATTACATTTCTTGGAGCAGAGACTTAATCTTATCCACTTGTTGTGAATCATCCGCTATTTTTTCTTCAGAAACAAAAATCTCTTTAGGGGAAAATTCGTCTCCAAAATAAGCCTCATTCGCTTCCATATCCAGTTCCAGTTTGGAACCATCCAAGCTAATACCTGCAAATACCCCCCTACTTTTTGAATAAGAATACACTTCTGCTTCAAAATCAATATCAGTTTGTGCCGAAGATTGTCTTCCTACAGGTCCAGCGGCAACAGAGATATCTCCACCTAAGGTAAATTCCCCTTTTCGATTAGCAAGGTTTTCTAATGACTTAGCGTCTTTGAAGATGAGAAACAGATCTGTAGAGCTATACCCTATTTGTAGACCAAAACTTCCCCCTGCTATTTTAACAAATGCAGGGTCGCTCCACATACCATCTTCTCTTTTCACCATTGCTATACCCCTCCCAAATTTTCCTCCTACTACAAAACCTGCCTTTTTAAGTTTTGGTACGACTACAATTGCCTCCGCCTTTGACATTAATTCTGTAGGTATTCCTTCATCAGGAACTTCTGTAAGCTCTTTCAATACTTGCTCAACATCTTCTAATCTCTGATTTTCGCGCGTTTGAGCGATAGCAGAGACTTGAATCGCCAATACTAGTATTAGCAATTTTCCAACAAAAAATGTGATTGTTTTCATAAGTTAATGAGATCATACATTATTGTTGATGTATACCGTAAATAAGATCTAGGGTTACATGAGGGGGGAATTAGACTACAGACCATAGACGACGGACCACAGGAAAGACCATTGACGACAGAAAAAAACAACAACTAGTCAGTTGCATTCATCAACAATACAACCATTTAACAATACAGCAATACAGCAATACAGCAATCCCTACATTTTATCTATCTCTATGACTATCCCTACAGCATTTTGCTGTTCTGCATCGGCCACAAAATCGATGGTTTGTCCTGTTTGAAATTGAACATTGGTAATTAATTCACTACCAAGTGCAATAGTGAGTTTTTGGGCATAATTGCCTGGAGCGGAGTTGATTAGTGAATTCAATTGTTGGTAATTAAGTTCTTTCTTGCTGACAACAACTGCAATACGGTCTCTATTTCCGAGTTCGTCAGCTACCATGGAATAATCCTTGGGAAATAGTCTCGTCCCGACAATTCCACAATAGGGAGAATGTTTATTAGTATAGGGAAATAGTACATAACTGGAACCATCAGTTTCCTCCCCAAAGACATAGGTGAAGCAGGAAATAGAATTAGTTACTTCTATTTTAAACTTATCGCCCTTTCGTATCGGGTTCATGGTCCTGAATACATACTTTTCATTGGTCGCATTGATACCCAGGTTTCTTCTACTGGCATTATCAACTAGTCCAAATTGAACCGCTAGCTGAGTATCATCTTCATCTGCTTTACCCATAGGATGTAGTCCATAGGCTTCCTTAACAAAGTGATCAAAGTCGCGATAACTAATCCAGAATAATCCGTTTTCTCCCCAGTTTCTACCCCAACTATTCATTATTTGAAATGCCCCTTCACCATAGTTATCATCGTAACCAATCACACACATAGCATGGCCACTGAATCCTTGACCTGAGTAATCACCTCTTGTAGGCTGCCAGGTTTTTTGTCCCATCATGTCGTACATAAAACTTCCGCCAACTTGCATACCGATAACGACAGGCGCCCCCTGCGCAATATTCTGTTTGATGGCTTGCAGGTCGGTTTTGTAGTTGCTCGAACCATATGATAATCGATTGAACCCAGTAATGCGATATCTTTGTCCTGCTTGAATCTCTGTATTGGTAGGTTGTCTTCCGCAGGATCTTTCATCATATTGAAATTGATTTAGGGGTAGGGCACCATTTTGGTACATGGCCTTCATTGCGTCTACCAAATATGATCCCTGGCAGCCTCTCAAAGCAATTTGATTATACAAATACGAAGGACTAAAATTGATATTTTGAGGATTTTGTCCGGTTGCACGTGCATGCAGGATAGTCCTTGCTGCGTAGGCACTGGCCCAACCCACGCAAGAACCTTGACGACCCTGATGCAGCCTGGGAGGAGCAAATTCCTGTAAAGATACCCGGGTAGGCAGGCTATTTTTTGGGCTATTAGCAGCTAATGGCTCAAATACAAGTGCCTCATCATACCGTTCTTCACTAAGATCGGCTCCCAGAGAAAATTCGCTGTTAACTGAGCTACCTTCATCCACACTCAATAATCCACTTTCCCCTCCCCCGAAATACCAGATAGCTATAGCTATAGCAAGAACTAATAATGCCCATTTGGGCTTTTTAAATAAAAATAAAAGCAGCGCAAGCCACCCCAGGCCAGTAGGGAATCGACCTCCACCTCCAGGCCCTTGTGGATTTGACTCGGGAGAGTCTTTTTCCATTCTTATTGGCATAATATTCGGTCTTAGTAACTAAATTATAAGGAGTTATAAAGAAGATATTTATCTAAATATACAAGTTTTTCATTGCAGT
>CAZZEC010000187.1:0-7156 GCA_964652565.1 uncultured Bacteroidia bacterium | reverse complement strand
CCATGAGAAAAACCTGCAGTATGAGTCAGTAAGTGTTTGATTGTTATAGGGGTTTCAATCGCCTGACTATCAATCACTGGATTAGTCATGCTACCATCCTCATATATCGCAACATGTACATCTGAAAATTCCGGCAAGTATTTTGACAGAGGATCATTTAATTCAAAATAGCCTTCCTCATATAGCATCATGAAGGCTACACTCACAATCGGTTTTGTCATGGACTGGATGTAAAAGATCTGATCCTTCTTTAAAGGAATTTTTTTATCGATATTGGAATAGCCATAAGAATCAAAATGTGCTAGCTTTCCCTTGCGATATAGTTGTACGACAGCGCCTGGAATTTCTCCCCGCTCGATCTCGTTTTGCAAAAACTCTTCTAAACGAGAAATTCTTTCTTCACTAAAGCCCGCTTGAATAGGTAGTAGTTCTGCTTGCCCATATATCTTATAAGCACAAACGAGATACAAAGACAATAACAGTATGATAGGTTTAAAAGAGATATTATTTATGAGAGGCATGATTGAATGGTTTCATTGTGGCATTATTTCATTGTGACATTGAGATATGGCTTCATTGTGGCAGTGTGATATAGTTGGTTGAATGATTTGTAGGGCTGCGAAGCTTCGCGGCCCTACAATAGGGATTGACACATCTTTAGTGGTCTGCCGCCGTCGTCTAACATTATCTACCATGTCCTGTTTTCCATAAACTCATCTAATTCGGTTCTGGACATAGGTAGCATATCAGGGTTGTCGTCCAACCAACTCAGAAAATCCTCTTTAATCTCATCCGTCCATTGAGAATCAATTTGTCCAGGGGTATAAGTGCCCTCTTTCAATCGCTGAATCCCAAATGCATCTCTAAGCATAATAAATTCTGCATTGATAACTACTTCTTCTGCCAAATGAGCAGGAATAAAGATAACTCCTTCTTCTTTTGCTAATACAACGTCGCCAGGAAATACAGTTGCTTTACCAATACGTATAGGAACGTTGATACCCATTAACATGCTTTCTTGTAAATAACTGGGGTCCCAACCTCTTACAAATGCATTGAAACCATCGATCTTTTTTAATCCCTCCAGGTCTCTGGAACTAGCGTCAAACACAACACCTGTTTGGGTCTTGGCGAATATTGAATTCCCAAGGTTATCTCCTATCAAGGTTCCATTAACAATTTTTCCATATCCATCAGCCACATATACATCTCCTTCCTGAAGCATATCGATAGGCCAGGAATTCATTGATCCAATCCTTCCTTCTTCATGTCCTTTATCGAGTGCCCTTTTTTGATAATCAGGTCTTAGTGGCATATACATAGCTGTAAGTGCCCTGCCTACAAAAGGCTTTTCTGGGTGAAGCATATCCCAGCCCCCTTCAAATTGATTGTGAAATCCCTTACCTCTCAATACTCCCCATGCCTCTTCGATGGAAACTTTTTCCATTCGCTGTAATACTTCTTGGGAAACCTTTGGGCGTCCGTCCTCATATCGCGGCCCCTCCCACTCCTGTGTATAAAACATAAGAGCATCCTGACGTACTTCTTGTCCCCTTCCCCAAACGAGCATAAGAAGACAGAAAAAAAATACACATACAGACTTGTTGATCTTTAAAAACATATTCATGTTGATTTGGTCAAAATATGATTGATTACGCTATACACTAGTTTGATGATTGGGATCCAGGGAAGGTGTAATAGGATCTTCTACGCTTTTTCCTCTCCACCATGTAGCCAATGAAGAACCTGTAATGTTCATCATTGGGCCGAAAACGGCAGGTGCTAGTCCTACAGTGGCTACTTTACCCATCTCTAAGGCTATTCCAGAGGCCAGACCTCCATTCTGTAGTCCCACCTCCAGGGCAATGGTCCGACAAGACCGTTCATCCATTCTGACAAGTTTACACCCTAAGTATCCCAGTACGTATCCTGACAGATTGTGAATAAGACATGCCAGCACTAATAGCAACCCTACTTCTAACAAGCTATCTCTCCCAGCAGCAGTGATGATGGTAATAATTACAGCGATTCCCACCATTGAAACTAGAGGCATAGCATCATCCAGCCATTTGAATTTCCCACTGAGAAAATGATTGAAAACAAGTCCTGCAACAATCGGAATAATTACAATTTTTGTAATGCTCCACATCATGCCCAGAAAGTCAATAGGCACAAATTGACCTGCAAGATGTTGCATGAGAAAGGGAGTAACGATAGGTGCTAACACCGTAGCGACCGCTGTAAGCGTTACGGATAATGCTAAATTGGCTTTAGCTATAAAAGACATGACATTTGACGCTAAACCACTGGGTGAAGAACCTACCAACACAATCCCAGCGGCAATTTCTGGAGGGAATCCAAATGCATTCGCCAGACCAAATCCTATAAAAGGCATGATCGTAAACTGACATATTAATCCTACAAATACTCCTTTGGGCATTTTGATCACTCCAGCAAAGTCTCGCAATGACATGGCTGTTCCCATGCCAAACATAATTATCTGTAGAAGAGGAACAATCAGGGTTTTAAGCTGAAAATTACCAATTTGGACGAAGTTGGATGGGTAATATAAGGATGAGGCTACTGCGGCGAAGATCCACACCGTGTAAGAAAGTCCTTTGATCGTCTCAAAGCCACGAATACCTAACGCTAGCAAAATGAGTGCACCAATTACAAAAGGACCTGAAGCTTCCGGACCCACTTGAAGCCACATATAAAGTGCTATGGCAATTAGGAGCAGACTGATCACAATAAGGATTGCATATATGTGAGAAGGTAGTGATTTCATTTTATTTATTCTTGATGCGAATGAACTAAAATTAGTGGCTGTTTAATTATTTCCCAAATAATTAAACAGCAAACACACTAAAATGATGAATAGCTATAGATCAGTAACTTTCTATGATCCATTGTATAAGTATTTCAATCACAACCAATTAAAAATGAATTATTTATGAAATTTGATGCATCCGCCCTGAAATAATAATAATGTAGTGCTGTTTTTATATGACATTTTGTATTTTATGTGTTATAAACAGCCTTGAACAAACTCTATGAGATATAGTAATTTGTGATAGATATTCATTGCTTTGAAAATATTAAGAAACTATACACTTTAAAGTCAATAATAGGAATACATTTAAACAAGACCTTTGAACTAACACATCGATTATGTCAAACAAAAAGACTACTCAAAAATTACTAGAATCATCCAGAAGAGATTTTATTAAAAAAGGAGCTTTTGGAGGATTATCCTTGGGGTTGATGATCAATCATCCTATAGATGAAACACTGGAGTATACCACTCAAAAAGTTTCACGTCATTCGATGCCTTCGGATTTGAAAATAACAGATATGCGTTATGCAGTATTATCAAATTCGAATGGTGGTGGTGGGTACTGTCCAGTAATCAGGATAGATACTAATCAGGGAATATCTGGAATTGGCGAAGTAAGAGATGGAGGTACCTGGCGCTATGCTATGTTTTTAAAGAGTAGAATGTTGGGAATGAATCCATGTAATGTGGAAATGATCTTTAAGCGAATCAAGCAGTTTGGATATCATGGAAGACAAGGAGGAGGCGTTTCGGGAGTAGAAATGGCTTTGTGGGATTTGACTGGAAAGGCATATGGGGTTCCCGTATATCAGTTGCTAGGAGGTAAATATAGAGATAAAGTGAGATTATATGCTGATACGCCAAGGGTAGATGATCGCAATCAATTTGCTCAAAAGATGAAGGAAAGGGTTGATGAAAAAGGATACACCTTTTTGAAAATGGACTTTGGCATTGAATTTCTCAAAGGTATTGAAGGAACTGTTGTGAATTCAAATTTCTGGGATATTGGCAGACAGTGGGACAATAGTCCGATGACCTATGGAGCTACAGAGCACCCATTCACACGCGTGCAGATTACTGATAAGGGACTGGATATCATTGCGGAGTATATATCTACAGTACGTGAGGCCATTGGGTATGAAGTTCCACTAGCTTCTGATCACTATGGGCATTTTGGGGTAAATGCATGTATAAGACTTGCGCGAGCAGTAGAACCATATCAGTTAGCCTGGTTAGAAGATATGATTCCGTGGAAATATACAGATCACTGGAAAGAAATCACACGTTCTACGACGGTACCTACCATAACAGGAGAAGACATATACCTTAAAGAAGAGTTTATCAAGTTGGTAGATGAACGGGCTGTAGACATTATTCATCCAGATTTAGCATCTGCAGGTGGTATTCTGGAAACAAAACGAATTGGGGATTATGCGGAGGAGAAAGGCGTTCCTATGGCAATGCATTTTGCCGGGACACCTGTATCATTCATGGCTAATGTTCACTGTGCAGCGGCAACACAGAACTTTATCGCGCTTGAGCATCATTCTGTAGATGTCCCCTGGTGGGAAGATCTGGTTACATCAGAACATACGCTTATTGAAAATGGATTTGCCAATGTACCTGACACTCCTGGTTTAGGAGTAGAAATTAATGAAGAGGTTGCAATGCAGCATTTAAAAGAAGAGGAATATTTTGAGGCAAGCACTGAATGGGATGAAATACGTTCTTGGGATCGTTTGTGGAGCTAGTACATGGATAGCCATATCGGAGAGTCAGCATATTTTGACTCTCTGATATATATTATAGAGGTCAAATATTCAGTTCATGGCAAAAAAGATGTAAATTTGTGTTTTTTGAACCAAACACTTTACATTGTCTAAGAAGCCTAAATATACTTCTAATCGCATTATCTTTGGCGTTCATCCGGTATTAGAAGCACTGGAAACCCATACTCCTATAGAAAAAATCTTTTTTCGCAAGGAAGGGATGCCCCATGCACGTTTGAACGACATAAAAAATATCGCGCTAGAACGAAATATTCCCTTTCAGTTCGTGCCCGAAGTGAAGATCGAGCAGCTCAGTGGACAAGGGGTAGTACATCAAGGCATTGTCGCCATGATCTCTCCTATATCCTATCACGAGCTTGAACCCATGATACTCCATGTGCAAAAACAAGCCGAACCCCCCTTGTTTCTCATGCTGGATAGTATTACGGATGTAAGGAACTTTGGAGCCATTGCCAGAACAGCAGAATGCATGGGCGTACATGGAATCATTATTCCTACAAAAGGTTCTGCATCCATTAATGGAATGGCTGTAAAAATTTCCGCCGGAGCTCTTCACCATATTCCAGTAATAAGGATTCCCAATTTAGTGGATGGTATACTTATGTTTCAAGCATATGGTATACATTCAGTTGCTGCTTCAGAAAGAGGAAGTACCTCTTTGTTTGACTGCGACTTTGTGAGACCTACATGCATCGTCATGGGATCGGAAGAAAAGGGTATATCCAATACGATACTTAAGCGGGTAGATGAAATCGTAAACATTCCGTTAGAAGGAGGGGTGAGTGCACTAAATGTTTCGGTTGCGACCGGAATGTTTCTATTAGAGACCGTTCGGCAAAGAAAATATTTGGTTCAATCATAGATACTTCTCGCACTTCTACACTTCTTATAGCTTTGCTATTTGTCTTATCTATCCATACATAAATCAGTTCTATTAACATGCGAGACCTAAAAGACTCACTTATCCAAATTTCTCGTGAAGCAGGAGAAAAGATCCTTGAGATTTACAACGATCCTCAATTGTTCGAAAAGATTGATACCAAAGCAGATGATTCTCCCTTGACCTTAGCAGACCGTTCCGCCAATAGCTTAATAGTTGAACAGCTTTCATCACTAACTCCAGAAATACCTATACTTTCAGAAGAAGGGAAAAATATTCCCTATTCAGAACGTTCTTCATGGACTAAATTCTGGTTAGTAGATCCACTGGATGGGACGAAGGAATTTATTAAGAGAAATGGAGAATTTACTGTAAATATAGCGTTAATAGACAATCAGCGCCCTGTGATGGGAGTAGTTCATGTCCCAGTTACAAACACAACGTATTTTGCTGATAAAGACCAGGGAGCATGGATGATAAAAGATAATGAACCAGCAGAAAGAATTGAAGCTCAACCTTTTAATATGGAACATAAAGGGTTGCGAATAGTGTGCTCAAGATCTCACATGAGTGAAGAAGTAGAGCAATATGTCAATCAATTTGAACAGCCTGAATTAGTGTCTATGGGGAGTTCCTTGAAATTTATGGTCTTGGCAGAAGGGAAGGCAGATATTTACCCAAGGTTAGCCCCAACTATGGAATGGGATACCGGTGCAGCACAAATTATTGTAGAAGAGGCTGGTGGTATTGTGATAGATAATAATACACAGCAACCCCTGCAGTACAATAAGGAAGTACTGCGAAATCCTTATTTTATTGCTTTTGGTAAGCGCGATTATGAGGACAAAAGCACCAGAGTTCATAAATAATTCATTGTTAGTTGATTATAGTTAAAATAGCTATGTGTTGGAGCAAAGTAAGCGATTGATTACTTGCTATCAATAGTTTAAGTGTTTTTACCCGCCGGGATTTTATCTCCGAACATAAGTGAGGAAATGTTAAAATAATTATATGTGGGTAACTCTTTTCCACAATAATTGCATAATTCATTAAAGGCTATATTTTTGCTTTTCCACATAATTCAATTTATATGAAAATAGACTGTAAATGGGAACACCCATACACCCCTGCTAATGGATTCGAAAAAAAGGTAGCATACTTCAGTATGGAGTTTGGCATAGATACCTCAATGAAAATATACTCTGGTGGCCTGGGATATCTCGCAGGTTCGCATATGCGGTCTGCATATGATACACGTCAGAACATGATAGGAATAGGTATGCTATGGAAATATGGTTATTACGATCAGGTCAGAGATCATAACAGCGCGATGAGATCATTGTATCGCGAGCGCTATTATTCTTTTCTACAACCTACAAACCTGATTTTTCCTATCAACGTACATGGCCATCCCGTGAAAGTACAAGCTTATTATCTGGACCCCCAGGTATTTGGTACTGTGCCCATGTATCTTCTCACCTCTGATCTTGAAAATCTCAATGATTATCTCTCCAACACTATTACGCATAGATTGTATGACAGCAATGAAGCTTCTCGCATAGCTCAAAGTATTATTTTGGGACAAGGTGGCGCTAAAGTTGTTGATGCATTAGGTGGAGCAGATATTTATCACCTGAATGAAGCACATGC
>CAZZEC010000186.1:3588-10047 GCA_964652565.1 uncultured Bacteroidia bacterium | reverse complement strand
TTACCCGATCCGCTGTTAGGCCAAAAAGCCGTGATAATCGCAGAAGGAGAAGAAACAGATGCAATTAAACAGGATATTTTCAGGGAAATGAGCTATATTCTCCCCAAGCATCATGTTCCTAAGAAGTTATATACTATAGATACATTTATAGAAACTGCTTCTGGTAAAGTCAAGAGAGCAGAAACAATGCATAGAATGGATGAACTAGGTATATTTACATAAAGATCAACTGTGCGGAATTAATTCCACACCTATTGTAATGAAAAATCACCCGTGAACGAACTTACAGCACAGCCGCATATATCTCCTTCTCGCAGATTCTTTTACATGTTTGCATTAATCACGGCAGGTGAATCTATATTTTTGTTGCCTTTTGTATTAGCAAGGATCTTTCGACCGACCGTATTGGATGTATTTGGATTGACCAATCTGGAATTAGGCACAGCCTATTCAGTGTATGGTTTTGTCGCAATGGGAGCGTATTTTTTGGGAGGCCCCCTGGCAGATAGATTTCCTGCCCGCAAATTAATTGCTATGGCATTAGTTGCTACTGCTTTAGGTGGAGTAGTACTTGCTACAATCCCTTCCTTGAATATCCTGATCATTCTATATGGATTTTGGGGGTTGACAACCATATTATTGCTGTGGTCTGCGATGATTCGAGCAACACGTATATGGGGAGGTTCCAGGTCTCAGGGTAGAGCTTATGGTATTTTGGATAGTGGTCGCGGAATTTTTGCTGCTATGTTAGCCTCAATATCAGTGTTATTATTTGCCGCAGTACTACCCTCAGATGCAGCGACAGCATCCCTGACCGAGCGGTCCATTGCATTAAGTCGAATTATATGGATCTTTTCCGGAATTACATTTTTCGCTGCTATCATTGTATGGTTTGCAATACCTGAGACATCATCGAAGTATTCAGGTAATGGCAATACATTTACATGGAAAGGAGTGCTTCAAGTCATAAAGATGCCTTCCGTATGGTTACAAGCTACCATCATTGTATGTGCATATGTAGGATATAAGTGCACGGATAACTTTTCATTGTATGCAAGAGATGTATTTGGGTATGATGATGTGGCGGCAGCAAAAATTGGTACCATTGCCTTTTGGGTACGTCCAGTGGCAGCAGTAAGTGCAGGTCTGATTGCTGATCGAATAAGTTCATCCAGAATGATCATTTTAGGCTTTTTATTAATGATCTTGGGGAGTTTAGCATTTTCTCTAGGGTTTATTCAACCAGGCGTACATGGAATATTGGTATTGATTGTCATAGCTACCAGTGTGGGAATTTATGCAGTTAGAGGAGTATATTTTGCTGTATTTGAGGAGGCTAAGGTTCCTTTAGCTTTGACAGGGAGTGCCGCGGGTATCGTATCTGTAATAGGGTTTACACCAGATATTTTTATGGGGCCAGTGACTGGGTATTTACTCGATACTTATCCTGGGGAAAAAGGACATCAATATGTATTTGCTGTATTAGCGCTCTTTGCCTTCATTGGATTAATAGCATCTTTCCTCTTTTACAGAGTAGTGAGAAAATGATATAATATGCTCTCAGGTATGTAATATCACAGACCTGAGAGATGATAAGGTGCTCAATTAGAAGATTCTATTTTCCAAAAAGCAATTCCACCCGCTTGTTTCCCCACTTCTGCCACATCAATAACTTGTAGCGTATTTAAATCAATAATATCTACTGATCCAGGTTCAGCTCCAATCCCTTCTACAGAAACAAATGCGTACTTGCTATCAGAAGAAATGGCAATTCCGTGCGAAACTTTTCTGCTATTTTCCACCCTACCCAGTTCCTGTTTGGTTTCCAGGTCCCAAATACCCGTTTGTGCATCAGACTTATAAGTCACAACCATCTTTTTTCCATCAGGTGTCACCTCTACATTGTAGGGTCCCTTTCCCGTTGGGTAGCGATGAGTAATCTCCCATTTGTCAAGATCTACCTCCAGTACTTCAGCCGATCCATTGCCTGCAATGTAGGCTTTAGGACGTATGGGATCGGGGATGACCCAGGTAGGCTTGATTTTTGAATGCTTCATACCATTCCCTTCCATATTATGGTGCATGTGATCATGTCCCATCTCTTGTCCATCATCCAATGCTAGCTTTCTCGATACTTCCAAATCAAGGGTGTTAATTTCAAATAGTTCTCCCGACATCATAGCAACGGAATACTGGTATAGTCCATCGGGGGAAATTCTCGATCCATGGGGCATAGATCCTGTGGTAATCTGAGTCAGTTCTGTCATGGTTTCAGGATCTACTACGGATACGGTACTGGGTTCCATTTTACCGTGTAGATTGAAGTTGACTACATATAAGAAGCCAGAAGCCTCAGAAATTTGCATGGAGGCGGGAAATAATCCTAATTCAGTCATACCGACAATTTGATTGTCCCCTGTTGTATATTTATACAACTTACCATAAGGTATCCCATGAGCCATAGACAAATACCAATATTTGCCTTCTGGACCTACAGTAATGCCATGTGGTCCTTCTATTTCTGTGGGTATAGTTCCCACTTGTATACGTTCTACTACTTTCGCTTTTGATCCGTCAAACGAAATCAATGCTACCTCATCCTCGGATTCGGCAGTTACATACACATAATAGTCTTGTGCAGATACATTTAAAAGCAATAGGAGAAAGATTATTCCCCAACATACTTTTAAACTGGACATATACTTGTTGTTCATAAATGGTTTTATTGTTATAGAGTTTCCTGACCACTACTCCAGTTGAAGATTTCATTTGTATGAATGGTAAAACCAGAAATCACATCTGAAGTAATGGTACCATCTTTAATTTTCAACGCTAGCTGATACATGCCTTTGTTTAATAAATATTGTTCAACACTACATCTGTCAGGATCAATGATCCAATATTCTCCTACTTCATGCAAGGCATAATCTTCATATTTAATACCTCTGTCTCTATCTTTAGTACTCTCTGAGAGAATTTCTATGATAAAGTCTGGAGGGGGAAAAGCAGATTGCGTAAGTTCAAATTTGGATGACTTTTCTTTTGACCAAAAACATATATCAGGTTCATAATCATTTCGGGTCAACCGTATCATCACTTTTTCATATCCAATTTTACCCAAATCGTTATCATACACATGGGGTATAATATAGCGACATATATTAGTCGATACCATCCAGTGTCTTCCATAAATAGGGGAATGGTATATTACTTCTCCCTGGATGAATTCAGCCTTTTTACCTTCATCTACATTTTCCCAGAACTCATGCCTTCTCCTTTGCTCTTCCTCCCAAATAGTTTGTAAATATTCTATGAGTTGAGGAAGCTCCAGAGAATCAAGTATGGGTTTTATCTTAGATATATCCATATGAAGTTTCTACTAATGATGAAGGTCTTCAATGTTAATTTACAGGCTTTTCAGGTTGCTTAACTTTTACTGACCATATACCACTATTCCAATCGGAAAAAAATATATGCCCTTTGTGCGGCTGCGGTCCCCAGGTCATGGGTGCATTGGGAATACGCCCCTTGGGATCTGAAGGTTTATACCAACCAATTTCTCGGCCTTGTTGGTATAAATTTCCTAACAAATCACCAGATATGTCTACCACTCTCAGCCCGCCATTATAATTTGCCACATAAAGCGTTTCACCCTCAATCCAAAAATTGTGAGAACCAGCCCCTGGAACCTCGTAGAAGGCTACCTCTTTGGGATTATCCATATCCGTAAAATCTATGACATGTAGATAGCCAGCTGCAGTAGTGGGACGATCATTTACATATAGGCCATATGGAAATGCTTCGTCTCCAGCAATTACATAGAATTTATCTGTTGAGGAGCTTTTAAAAGGGAATGCCGCGTGATTCCAGCCACTGGGATAGGCATAACTACTTATTTTGACGGGTTTACTTGGCGTTCCTCCCTTTATTCCATTCCCTACATCTACCAGCTGCACTCCATCCGACCAATTGGAAGAATAAGCAATCCCATCTTCAATCCATACATCGTGGATAGAATGTCCTGGCGAGTCCAATTCGAAGGTACCCACTTTCACAGGTTTTTTCGGATTTTCGATATTTATGATGTCATATCGCTCTCCATTACTCAAGGCATATACATGTTGATCGTAAATGAACAGATTGTGAACACCTCCTGTTAGTCCCTCATCAAAGACAGCGTGTTGCGTTACATTAGTTGGGTCTTCAACATTTAAAATAACAATACCGTTTTTCCTGTTCGATGCGCCCTCCCGGCTGAGAATACAGACCTTACCATCCTCAGATACCTTGACATCGTTCACTGTTCGGGCATCCACTTTAACTGTATCTACAGGAATCATTTCTGCCGGATTTGTTACATCCCAAAAATAGGCCTCACCATCTGCTCCCCAGGTTCCAGTAACAGCATAATCTCTGCCATCTACCCCTTCCCAAACCCATAGATCCGAAGTGTGCACTTCATTTACTGCTCCTCTACCTACAAACTCAATAGGCTTTTGTACCTCTCTTGGAGTAATTTTTACCGACATACTGGCTGCAAATTCTCCACAAGAGGCTGTTATCGTATACATCCCTGTTCTATAGGCTACAAATCGACCATCTTGTTCAATCATCCCCGATGCAGTGTATGAGGGGTTGGCAGATTTTCCCTGATAAGTATATAGAATAGGTACATCTGTTACTTCATTCCCTTCTTCGTCAATGGTTTTTGCAGTAAAAGGGATTACATCTCCTGTCCGCGCTGTACGTAGCTCAGCACTGAGTTCTATTCCTGCCACTGGGTTGGGTATGACTTCAATCTCCATAGTTTCTACAACATCTTCTGCTTCAGCAGAGATAGTACATTTTCCCGGTTCAACTGTAATAAGATTATTAAAGGGATCAGTCTTTGCTACTGCGATGTTATCTGATATTACCTGGACTTCAACATCACTCCGGATATTATTTTTCACATCTATCACACGTGTTTTAATGGGAATCGAAGTTCCCGTGTATATTTTTTCAGGTATATCGACAAATTGTATTTGATCTAGTGCTGGGAAGTCTATCATCACCGTAATGTCTTTACGGGTGCGCATACTTCGATCGCCTGAAGGAGGAGTGTATAATACGATGATATTAGCCTCTCCTCCTTGTAAGGCTGTAAGTTCCCCACTTCCTCTATCTACTCCTAGTATTTTTCGGCTTCTGGAGAAGATGCGAACATTTGGATTTTTTACCTCATTTCCATTGTTGTCAATAATTTTTACCTCTAACATCATTTTATCTCCCACTTCCATTCTAGGTTCCTCAGGATTTACGAGGATTTCATAGGATTCTTGCGCCAGAAGGAAATTGAATAATGCCAAAAAGCATGCTGTTAGTAAAATAATTTTTGAAGGTAGTTTGTAGTTTTTCATAGGTGAGATGTTGGTGTGTGTATTCTTAGAGCAAAAAGTAATAAAATCCTCACCCAATTAGAAGGATTTGCAGGTATTTTACCTAAGCTTAGGTATTGCCATCGACTGTATTTATGTAGTTATTCGCGCTGTAGTTTATAATTAATCTAAATAAAGATAACTTGTTAATGCATACCTTTAAGTCAACATCCTGGATATATTTACTCGTATTTGCGTTTTTCATCTGTATATCATGTGACGATGAAGAGGAAGAACCCCAACCAACTTCAGTACAAATAAGCTTTGCCAGTTCTGAAGTTGAGGGTATGAGAGGCGAATTAGTTACAGTGGTCGCCACATTGAATGCGGGTTCTATTCAAAGATTGACGGTTTCCGTTGATGGAGGCCCGGAAGAAGATATATCTATCAATACAGGAGCTAATACGCAACAGATTTCATACGACTTTCAAATCCCTGCTACAGCTACCTTAGATACAGAATATACCCTCGAGTTTACCCTTACGGATGATAATAACGCTTCCCAATCTCAAACCATAACGGTAAAAACTATCAGGGTAATTGAAACACCTACGACATACACCTTTGAAAGAGATGGGGCATCTTCAGTTTCCTTCTCCGGCCAGACAGATCGCTTGAATATGGTAGCAGAAATCAAATCTTTGATACTCGCGGAAGCGGATAGGGGCAATATTGTAACCGAGCAATCTTTGTTGGATGCGTTTGAAAATACAAATGGAAATGGAAACGGATTATTTTCATTTACCTCAGATCGTCAACTCAAAGACAAAACCTTTCAACCCGACCTGGATGATCGGTTATTTGAAAACCTGTTTACGGACTTAGCAGAAGCTAGTGTTGCAGCCAATGGTGGGGCAATGGCAGAGGATGGAGTAGCAGGGTTAATTATGAGAGAAGATAATGGAAAGACTATTTTACTGGACGAGAA
Source organism: uncultured Bacteroidia bacterium (assembly GCA_964652565.1). GTDB lineage: Bacteria > Bacteroidota > Bacteroidia > J057 > J057 > JBCCTX01. The sequence goes on along the minus strand of CAZZEC010000186.1, from coordinate 3,702 downwards.
TGGGAGAGAATTTACACAGTTGATTGAAAAGGGATTAATGGGGGCTGTATTTTACAACCAAATTTATAATGTATATCTCACTCCTGACAGAATAGGACCTTCTGTAGAAAATGT